>CAKKRA010000177.1 GCA_919902475.1 Nitrospiria bacterium | reverse complement strand
ATTGCGCCTGTAATATTTCCAACTGCCATTGTGTCCTTTCCCTGTCTTATCCAGATGATGCTGTTGAATTTCTCAGGCATCTCAGTTGCAATAGGGACAATCAAAAGAGACAGCGCTATAACAGGGATGCCAAGGACTTCTGCAAGGCGTTCAACACCAGAGACAAAGCCCTTTGCAGCAGCAATAATTAAACCGATTGCAATAATAAGCTGGACAACAACAAAGAACATGTGGTCTTTGAATATTGCAGAGAGGTAGAGGTTCTTGCTCTCCTTTGTTGAATGGCCGTCCTTTGAAAGTGCATGACTTGCCTTTACAGTTTCCATTACATAGTAGAAATATGAAAGGACAAGTATCAATGCAATAAAGATGCGCAGCAGACGCCATGTCGGCGGTGTAAAGGCAACAAAGAAGGCAATGGAAAATACAAAAAGAAAGAACTCAAGGTCTCGCTTTAGACCTGTATGTTCTGGATGAATGGCATTTTTTCTCCTTCTTTTTTTAAATACCACTGACGCAATGCCAACAAGAAACATGGCAAGGGTGGTGAGCATAAAGGGCGCGCCGAGTATAGCTCCGACGCCTACCTCCTCGCTTACATGAGCTGAATTGCCTGCAAATATGGCAACGAGCGGCACCATTGTCTCTGGCAGGGCTGTGCCAACAGCAGCAAAGATGCTGCCTGTTACGCCCTCAGAGAACTTTAGCTTTGCGCCGAGCGATTCAATCGCGTTTGTAAAAACCTCTGCAGCGATTATTATAACAACAAGAGAAGCTGAAAGTATTATTAGATCCTGTGTCAATTGGAATTGGCCCTCCTAATAAATTATAAAGTAGACTACATTTTAACTTCAAGCAGTTGATTTTGTCAAAAGATATTTATTTTATACTCCTGCCTTTGGTTAAAGGCTTCGGTATGTTATAATAA
Organism: Nitrospiria bacterium; assembly: GCA_919902475.1. GTDB lineage: Bacteria > Nitrospirota > CAKKRA01 > 9FT-COMBO-42-15 > 9FT-COMBO-42-15 > 9FT-COMBO-42-15. The sequence goes on along the minus strand of CAKKRA010000177.1, from coordinate 612 downwards.
TAATAATAATGAATAATCCAATTTCTGCATATCTCAGGCTCCTGCAGACAGGCGAACTCCACAGCCGGGCAGAGGCAGCAGACAAACTCCTCAAAAACTGCGCCCTGTGTCCGCGTGAGTGCGGGGTTGACAGGACAAAGGATGAGCTTGGCTTTTGCAGATCAGGCTATCTTCCAATTGTTGCAAGCTGCTGTGTTCATCATGGAGAGGAGCCTGTAATATCCGGCAATAGAGGCTCTGGCACAATCTTTTTTGGAAACTGCAACCTCCGCTGTGTCTTCTGCCAGAATCATCAGATTTCACAGCCGGCGCAATCATTAAAAAAGAACGAGGTCAGCTTTGAGAGGCTTGCAGATATCATGCTTGAGTTACAGGCAAAAGGCTGCCACAATATCAACTTTGTATCTCCTACACATTTTGTGGCTCAGATTATCAAGGCAATTGCAATAGCAGCATTAAAAGGGCTTAAGATTCCGCTTGTCTATAATACCAATGCCTATGATTCCTTGCAGGCATTAAGGCTTTTAGATGGCATAATAGACATCTATCTTCCAGACATAAAATACAGCGATGACAATGAGGCAAAGGAGTATTCAAAGGCAAAGGATTATG
>CAKKRA010000176.1 GCA_919902475.1 Nitrospiria bacterium | reverse complement strand
GCAAGTCCCAGACCCTTCAGGTAAATAATAAAGAGCTCAGGCTTCCGAGCCACACTGCTGCTATTCCCCTTGACTGGGATGATGATGGCAAGATAGACCTTTTGGTGTCTAATAAGGAGGTTGTTGAAGATATTGGCGGACGCAAGAATGTAACATCGTTTGGCATCTTCCTTTTAATGAATACCGGCACAAAGGAAAAGCCGGAGTTTAAGGAGCTAAAGCCTGTTAAAGGGAAGTTCAGGGATGATACGGTGCTGTAGAAAAACAAATATTATAGTGTAGTGTTACATAAATATCTTTACGCTTTTTGTCATTCCTGCATGCCTCTGACAGGAATATAGTAGAGGCGAACGGCAGTTCGCCCCTACCTAATAATTCTGGATTCCCGCTCAGAGGCTTTGCGGGAATGACACTAAAAGAATGTAATGAAGTGTTAGGGACAGGACACTATAAGCTCCAAAAAATAAACAGAGCTTGCTTGTGCAAGGGTTAGCCTATTCTTCAAGCCCGTTTAAAAACTCTCTTACATTAGCAATCTTCACTGCTGACAGATTATGCGGGAAGTCCTTCTTATTTTTTGTGACAATATATCTTGCCTTGCCTGAAATGGCTGCAGATAGAAATTTTTCATCATCAGGGTCTTTGCACAACCCTTTCGGGCTGGCTGATTCTATCTTTACTGCCTTTTCAAATATGAGTTCAAGGAGCTCCTCGCTCTTGTCAGGCGGTATATCATTATCAAAGAGATGTATGACGCGGAGATATTCGTCAAAGACTTCATGGGTTATTACAAGTTCAAATTCACCGTCTCTGAAATATTTGATTATTTTTGCAGCGCCGCCTTCTAAATTAAGCAGTCCTGCAAAAAATATATTCGTATCTATAACAGCCCTCAACGGCTGGTCCTCTGCCGAACAGCCTTAACAGCTTCGTCTACTTTTTTTTCAGTGATGCCAGTCTTCTTGGCCATCTTGCGGATTTCAGAGACTGCCTCATCAAATCTCTTTGCCCAGTCAACAGATTTGTCTGATATGCGCTTTGGTATAATAACAATCTTATTGCCTTCGTATTTAACCTCTACATAGTCTCCTTCATCAATATGAGCCTTCTGCCTTATGTCTGCAGGTATAGTTACCTGTGCAAACTTTTTTACCTTAACCAATGACATTTAAGCCTCCTTTAAATCTCTATATTTAATATTTTAATAGATTTAGAGAAAAAGTCAAGCTGCTTTTTTCTGTCCCTCTCCATTTTTATTGCAACAATGCGCTTCTTGTGATAATCTAAATTATATTATGCCTAAGAAAACTTTATGCATCCGCGAGGAATCAGAGGAGATAGAGCGCAAGATACTCTCTCCAAAGGCAACATTAAGCTGCAATACAAAAGGCAGGGAAAAGCCTGAGGAAGATGGTGAGATAAGGACCTGCTTTCAGAGGGACAGGGACAGGA
>CAKKRA010000175.1 GCA_919902475.1 Nitrospiria bacterium | reverse complement strand
AATTTTTTGTATGCGGCATGCCATCCTCCTATAAACTCATATATCTCCCCTCCCTTGACGGGAGGGGACTAAGGGGAGGGTGAGAACCAAACTTATAATCACCCCCACCCTAACCCTCCCCCGTCAAGGTGGAGGGTTAAACTAAGTGATAATCGCTACGACCCTTGCCCAGCTTGCCCCCACCTTTTTTATTTTTATTGGAAAACAGGCAACCTTAAATCCATGAGCCTTTGGAATCTTGTCTAAGTTTGCAAGCCTCTCAATGTGGCAATACTCCTTTTTTCTCCCAAACAGATGCGAAGGCCAGAGATGGCTGTTATCCTTTGTTCTGAAATAATCGCCAATCATATATGGATACGGCCTGTCAAAGCCAAGAAAATCTACGCCGATTATCTTGACGCCTTTATTGATAAGCCACTCTGTCGCCTCTCTGCTTACTCCGGGAAAATCTGTCATATATCTTTTTGTGCCATTATATTTATCTGCGCCTGTTTTGAGCAAGACTATATCCATTGGCTTAATCTTATATCTGATTTTTTTCAGGCCAGATTCAACATCTTTTATTGTTATTGCATCACCATTTTTCTTATGCGACATATCAAGCACAACACCATCGCTAAAGCACCATTCAAGCGGTATATCTTCTATGTCCTTTGCCTCTCTTCCTTCACAAACTGGACCAAAGTGAAAAGGCGCGTCAATATGCGTGCCCATATGCACAGAAGCTGTAACTGTCTCATGGGAAATAAACATATTGTCAGGCACATCCGCTTTTGTTATCCTTCTTGTGCCGAGATAGTATTTAATTATATTTTTCAGCCTTTCAAAAAAAGGTTTGCCTTTAGATTTTGCTACAACCCACCCAAGATAATCAGCGCCATCAGAATGATTCAGCCTCTCAATATGTGTTGGAAAGGTATTGTCAATATCATCTTCAATAGGAAGGCTGAGGTCAATAATGTAAGATTTTGGATTATTTTCCCTTTTCATAAAACTTCAACTCACCTTCACATTGTTTAAAAAATTAACTATATCCTTAACACTACTTTTTAGATCAATTACCTCTTCTGGAATCTTTATCTTAAATTTTTTCTCTAAGGCAGCAATTACCTCAACAAGCTCTGTG
>CAKKRA010000174.1 GCA_919902475.1 Nitrospiria bacterium | reverse complement strand
CCAACATGACCGTATGCAGCAAGCTTCCTGTAAAAACCTCCCTTGATAGTTAATGGCAGGTGTTTAAGATTAAACTGCCTTATAATGCCTGCGAGGCGGAAATCAAAATTCCTCTCAATAAGCCCTGCAATCTTTTTATCAGACATCTTTCCTGTGCCAAAGGTCTCAACTTGGATGCTTACAGGCCTTGAAAGGCCTATGGAATAGCTGATCTGAACCTCGCATTCATCAGCAATGCCTGCAGCAACAACATTCTTTGCTGCATAACGGGCTGCATACGCGCCAACCCTGTCTATGCGCATAGGGTCCTTGCCACTCAATGCTGAACCGCTGTGCCTTGAATACTCGCCATAAGTATCAATAGCATTCTTTCTGCCTGTAAGGCCGGAGTGCACTGACGGCCCGCCGGCTATAAATGGACCGTCAGGATTTATAAATATCCTTGTCTCTGCATCAGGCTTGATATCTTCATCCTGAAATATAGGATTAATAACCGCTTCCATAATATTATCCCTCAGGCTTTTTAAATCAGGCCCGCCAGACGCCAAAGGCCTGCTCTGGCTTGCGATTACTGTTATGCTGTGGATCCTATAGGGTTTGCGCTTCCTATACTCTACGCCAACCTGCGTCTTGCCGTCAGGGGCAAGATAGGAAAGGATTTTCTGCAGCCTTACAGATGTGAGCCTCCTTGCGAGCCTGTGGGCAAGCCATATAGGAAGGGGCATAAGCGCAGAGGTCTGATTGCAGGCAAATCCAAAGAGTGTAACCTGATTCTTCACAGGGACCGCCTCTATCTCCTCTTCTGACAGCTTTTTTTCATCAAAACAGCAATACTCCTCATCCGGCAGTTCCTTGAGGCTTGTTATAATACTGCAGGTCTTGCCATTAAATGCATGCTGTTCATAACCAATCTGATTGATAACCTGTCTTGCTATATTCGGAAAGTCCACAACTGCATTGGATGCGAATCTTGCTGCTATAAAGACTATTGATGTAGATACTGCGCACTCTGCAATTACCCTTGAACAGTTGTCTTGCTGAAGAAAGTGGTCTACAATAGCATCGCTTATCTGATCGCAGAGCTTGTCTGGATGACCTTCTGTTACTGATTCTGATGTAAACATGAAGTCTTCTTTCATTCTTCACCTCGTTGTTTAAGGTTAAGGTTGAGGCTAAGGCTAAGAATTACAAATTTTTAATCTTTCTCAACCTAAACCTTAACCTGTTCTTTTTGTCCCTTCATTCACCAAAAGCGGCAGAAGCGCGCTGCCTCCCACAACAATGCCGTCAGAGATGCTGATCGGCGTAATTCCCAGAAGATTTCTAAGCCCTGGGATCGCCATAGCCAGCAACTGGAGTCCAAGGGAGCCTCCAATGGCTATATTGAGATACCTGTTAGACGGCATTTTCTCCCTTTCAAATATATTGTGTTTTTCTGAGCGGCAGCTTATGGCATGAAGAAGCTGTCCAATGCTTAAGCTCATGAATGCCAATGTCCCTGTTCTCTGGCCTATGCCATATCGCATAACTCCATAGCCATAAGCAGATAATGCGCCGGCAGACAATGCTGTTGACTCAAAGGCAATTCTTTTAAAATCTGATGTCTTGATAATAGGATCATCAGGGTTTCTTGGCGGCTGATTCAGCACGTCAGGTTCAGGGGGTTCAAGCGCCAATGCAAGGCCAGGCGCTATATCAGAGATGAGATTAATCCAGAGAAGCTGCATGGCGCTAAGAGGCTGGCCGAGTCCGCCTGCGATTGCAGAAAACATCACCATTATCTCGCTTAGATTTGTGGAGATAAGAAAATGAACAGATTTTCTGATATTGCTGTAAATAGTCCTTCCCTGGCTTATAGCAATAATCATAGTCTCAAGATTATCATCCTCTAAAACAACATCAGCCACCTCACGGGCAACATCTGTGCCGGTATGGCCCATAGCAATGCCTATATCAGCGGCCTTTAGCGCGGGGCCGTCATTTATCCCGTCTCCTGTCATTGCAACGACCTTTCCGTTTTTCTGAAGCGCCTGAACTATCTGAAGCTTATTAGCCGGGCTGACTCTGGCAAATACATCAACCTTATTGCAGAGGGCCATCATAACATCAGGGTCAATATTTGTAATATGTGTTGAATCAAGTATCTCAAGTTGCTCGCTCTTGCTCAGGTTAAGCTCCCTGCCTATGGCATAAGCTGTCGGGCTCTGATCGCCTGTTATCATCACTGTGTCAATCCCTGCCTTATGAAAATCACCTATCAATTCCTTTACACCCTTTCTCACAGGGTCAGCCATTCCAACAAGGCCAAGCCAAATTAGTTCGGAGTTTGGAGTCAGAAGTTCAGAGTAAAAAGCATTTGGCTCTGTGTTTGTATTAACTCCGAACTCCGAATCGTTAACTCCTGACTCATTTGATGCTGCGCCTTCATCAACAAATGCATAGGCAGCGCCAAGCACGCGAAGGGCATTGCCTGCCATGCGCTCGTTCTCAATCTCTATGGCAAGGCGGTCGTCATCCTTTATAAGCACCTTTTTGCCGTTAACCATTTGCCATTTGCACATTGAAAGGACCTCTGCCGGGCTCCCTTTTATTGCAATAAGCCTGCCCTTTTTCTTTTCTTCTTTGTGAATGGTTATCATATAATTACGATTTTCAGAACGATGCTGTATCTTTATAATTGGAAATCTTTCCCTGAGTTTTACAATATCAATCCCTGAGTTTACTGTCATATAAATAAGGGCGTTCTCTGTTGAAGAACCGCTGACAATATATTCATCTTCATTTTTTGTTACCTCGCTTTCATTGCAAAGGGCTGTAATATCAATAAGCCTCCTGAGCTCACCCTTTGCAGCGCCCTTAATCTTCTGCTCATCATAAAAGAATTCACCATCAGATACATTTATCTGCTTCTTCCCTGTATATACTGCTGACACTGACATTCTGTTCATTGTAATGGTGCCTGTCTTATCAAGGCATATAGTCTGGACAGAGCCGAGCGTCTCCACAGCGTCAAGATGCCGGATAAGGATATTGTGTCTTCTCATATCCCTGATGCCGAGGGCAAGTGTTGTAGTTGCTATAGTTGGCAGGCCTTCAGGAACAGCAGCAACAGCAAGTGATATGGATGTCTTTAGCATCTGCAGAAAACCATATCCCCTTAAAAGCCCGATTGCAAATACACCAGTGCAGACAACACCTCCTATTACTACAAGCTGGCTGCCCATTTTGCCGAGCTGTCTCTCCATAGGCGTTTCAGGAGGCCTTGCCTCTCCTACCATAGCCTGAATCTTGCCTATCTCTGTAAATGCCCCTGTTGCTGCAACTACAGCAATGGCCTGTCCGCCTGTAACAAGCGTGCCCATATAAACCATGTTTATCCTATCTGCAAGAGGGATTTCAGGAATTGCGGATTGCGGATTGTGGGTTGCGGAATTTTCTCCACTCATAACTCCTAACTCCAGACTCTGAACTCTTTTTAGGACAGGCATACTCTCGCCTGTAAGGGTAGATTCATCTACGCTGAGATAATGCGCCTCTATAAGCCTTGCATCAGCAGCAACATAACTGCCTGGCCTTAGAACCATTATATCCCCGGGAACGAGCTCATCAGCCCTTATCTCCTTCGCCCTTCCATCCCTTATTGCAAGGGCAGACGGCCTGACAAGCCTCTTTAATGAATGGATGGTCTTTTCAGCCTGACTTTCTGTTGTATAACCTATTGCTGCGTTAATAACAATAACACCAGCTATAATAACCGCATCTGCAACACCGCCTGTAAGGATAGAGATGCCTGCTGCTGCGCCCAAAAGCGCAACAGGAAGCGATTTGAACTGATTAATAAATATGCTGAACCCTGAACGTGGAACTGCCTCAGGAAGGATATTCGGGCCGTACTGCTGAAGATGCTTGATTGCAGAGTCGCCTGACAGCCCTTGACCTCTTGACACACCAAAAATATTGAGAACAGCCTCTGTATCAATAAAATGCCATGGTTTGCTTTTCTGAGCCTCTGCATTATTAATAAGCTTCTTTAATTCCTTTATCTTTTTATCATAATATTTCTGTCCTGTTTCATCAGTGCTGTCTGTTTTTTTGTATTCTGATACAATCCCCTCAATGAGCAAGGCTATGCTTTCATGGTTATTATTGGAATTAAAGATTACAAGGACATTGCCTGTTAATGCGCTTGCTGAGGCATGGGATATCCATTTATTTTCAGAAAGCCTTGATTCAATATGTCCTTTTAAATATTCTGAACGGTAGAGGCTATTGACCCTGTATCTTGCCCTTCCTTTTACATTGATATTTATTGCCTCAACCATCTGTTACAATCTTTCCCTGATTCCGAAATTTTGCATTTTTCATTTTGAATTTTGCATTTGTTTTACTACTCTCCCCTTCTTCCCCTTGTCCTTGTTGTAACCTCTGGGATCTCGCCTGTCTCTTTTTCAGATGTCTTTTCTTCAGAAACAGATGTTTTAGCCTTTGGCAAAGCTGCGCCAGCAACATCCTTTATACCTTCAACAACGCCTACAAGCATATCCTTAACAGCCTTTACAGCAGTATTTCCAATAGCGCCTGCTGCCTCAATTGCGCCGCTGACAGCCACCGCAGCCACCTCCTCTACATTACCGCCTATCTCCTTTGCCGCCTCAATAACCCCATCAACAGCCCTTCTTGCAACAAGCGCTACATCCGCCCCAACCTCTGCTGCGCCTTTAACCGCGCCCTTAACTGTCTGGCCGGCAACTGTGCTTACATCACCGCCAACATCACTCACTCCCATAACAACACCCTTTGCAACACTCTTTGTGCTTAAAATAAGTCCGGTTCCAACCTCTTCTGTAGCAGTTATTGCGCCTTTCACAACATCCTTTGTGATATTAACGCCTTCATTTGCCACCGCGCCTGATGCCCTGAGGGTATTAGACACCGTATTTCTTACAAGGCTTACTATCTCTGCCTCTATCTCGTTTATACCCTTTAAACTGCTTACAACCCCTTCTTTAACAATTGTGCCTGCCTTGCCAATGCCTTCTGTTACGCTTACAGTCTCTTCATTAGTCATGTTACACCTCCCATTAATAGATTTTTATTTTTTACTCGCCCTTATCACCTTTGTCAGGCTGTGCCTTTAGGAATATGTTAAGGGCATACCAAAACGCTGTATACCATGCAGGGGCTGTAAAATTCCCTCTGCTAATCTGAAACATGCCGATGGCTAAAAGCCCCAGAAATGCAATGCCGGGAATGTCAATCTCGCGGCCTGTAAAACTGCCTACCTGCTTATTTAAATCTTTAAAAGCCTCTGATATCTTTAAAGAGAGTGAAGACCCCTCACTATTTTCCACCTTTTCCACGAACCTGAAAAGAGCCTTAGCCTCTGCATGTTGTGTGATTGAATCCTTGTTTGCATTATGTATAAACAGCACACTTCCTGTTAAAGGATTGACCTCAACCCCTTTAATGCCCTGATTTTTAGAAAATTCATTTCTTAAAGATGAAAAATAGGCAATATCCCCCTTTTTGGAAGGTATCTTTAGCCTTAATCTCTCAGATGTTTGATGGCTTAAATATGCATCAGGAAGCATCAAGCCCCTCTTTCTGCCTCAGCAGCAGCAACTACCTCTTTTTGTGTTTCTGCCATCTCTGCCTTTGACTCTGCGACAAGGTCCTCCACAACCTCTCCTAATTCTGCTGCAGCCTCTTTACCCTTTTCAAAGAGGACAAGGCCATTTTTAATAAGGGCCTTTGCCAGAGGTTTGGCAACAGATGCCAAAACAGGGATTACCACAGGCGCTACTAACGCAACACCAATGCCTACAGCAAGGCCTGTAATGATAGTCCCCTTTAATCCATTTTCTAAAACCGGCATAATACACCTCCCAATTTATATTTAAAAACAATCTATCATTTTGGAATTGCCATGTCTACTCAATCTTCCATTACTTACCTATAAAAAACAGATTGTCAGGATAAAAATTAACCTAAAATTAACAATTCTGTAATAAGAATTTTTTTTTCCTTCTTTAAAATGTATAAACCATATCATCAGAAAGGAGAATATATAATGGTTATTTACAGAATAAAGCATCATGTCCCTGGCCGTATCAAGATAGAGGTGCCTTTTATAAAAGGCCTCAGCATAAGCGCCCTAAAAGAACTGCCGCCGATTCCTATTCCAGCAGGCGTAAAGGATGTTCGTCCGAATCCATTAACTGGGAGTGTAGTTATTACATACGAACCCAAGAATATTGATATCGTTAAATATCTTGAAGACATCGCCTTTCATCTGACAACTCAAAATTTAATGGGAGCAGTTAGCAAAAATGGATAGGTTGATTATGCTTAATATAAAAACTCATTAAAAGGAGGCAGTATGAAATGCCCGCATTTAGGAAAATGGGTTATAGCAGAATGCAAGGCAATGGATAGACCTTATGTTCCGAGTCTCTTTGAACTTGAGGAATATTGTAGAAATCAAAAATACAAGAAGTGTCCTTTTTTTGCAAAAATCTTTGAGTTCAGAAAATCAGTTAAGTTCCCATATGCCGTATAATCTTTCCTTCAACCAGATATACCACCATCTCTGCAATATTTGTTGCATGGTCAGCAATGCGCTCAAGATACTTGGATATATAGCTTATTCTCACAGCACGGGTGATGGTATGGGAATCTTCAACCATAAATGTCAACAGCTCCCTGAATATCTGCACATTAAGATTATCTACTTCATCGTCTCTGGCGCAGACCTCCTGCGCGAGTTTTGAATCCCTGTTTACAAAGGCGTCAAGCGCGCCCTTTAGCATCTGCATTGAGATATCCGCCATCCTTGGAATATCTATGAAAGGTTTTAATTGAGGCTCTAAGTTTAATTCCATTGCCCTTTCGCATATATCAACTGCAAGGTCGCCGATCCTCTCAAGGTCAGTAACAAGCTTCATCGCTGTAGTAATAAATCTCAAATCCACGCCAACCGGCTGCCTTAATGCGATAAGCCTTATACATTCTTCATCTATCTCAACCTCAATCCTGTTAACCTGAGTATCCTTTTCTATAACATCCTTACCAAGGCTTGAATCCCTCTTTACTAAGGCATTAACAGCATTCTGAACCTGCTCCTCAACAAGCGCCCCAAGCATTAATATCTTATCTTTCAGGTTTTTTAATTCCTCATCAAATTTTCTTTCCATATCGCCTCCTGATATAATCTTCAATATGCCTGATTTTTATGAATCTGTGTAATCTGTTTTTGTAATCTGTGTAATCAGACATCTTTATAGGATGTCTATCCAAATCTTCCTGTTACATAATCCTCTGTCAGTTTATTTGATGGATTAGTAAACATCTTATCTGTTTTATCATACTCTATCATCTCGCCAATATAAAAGAACGCTGTCTGGTCAGATACCCTCGCTGCCTGCTGCATATTATGCGTTACTATAACAACAGTATAATCTATTTTCAACTTTATTATCAAGTCCTCTATCTTTGCTGTTGCAATCGGGTCTAAGGCAGAGCAGGGCTCGTCAAATAGTATAACCTCCGGCTCAACTGCTATTGCCCTTGCAATGCAGAGCCTCTGCTGCTGGCCGCCTGAAAGAGAAAGCGCTGAATCATTAAGCCTCTCCTTTACCTCATCCCATATTGCAGCCTTTTTAAGGCTCTCCTCAACAGTCTTATCTAAAACCTCCCTTTTATTAATGCCCTGAATCTTCAAGCCATAAGCAATATTTTCATATATACTTTTTGGAAAGGGATTCGGTTTTTGAAAGACCATGCCTATCCTTCTTCTTAAGTCAATAACATCAATATCCTTTGAATAAATATCTGTTCCATCATATAGGATCCTGCCATCAAGCTTAAAAACCGGTATCAAATCATTCATCCTGTTAAGGCACCTGATAAATGTGCTCTTGCCGCAGCCTGAAGGGCCTATGATAGCAGTAACTGACTTTGCAGGGATATCAAAGCTCACTTGCTTTAATGCATGTTTGTTTCCATAAAAATTATTCAGCTTCTCTATCTTAAATGCTATATCCATTTACCACCTTATCCTTTTTTGATATTTGTGCCTGAGCCAGACTGCAATCCCGTTCATCAAAAATGTTATTATCAATAATACAATAATCCCTGCTGCTGCATTTGTAAAAAAACCCTTTTGAGGCCTTGACACCCAGTTAAAAATCTGGATTGGCAGGACTGAGAAGGCATCAAACAGACCCCTAAGCGACAAAAAAGGAAATTCTGAGGATATAGGGCTCGTAGGCAAAAAGGCAACATAGGTCAATGCGCCTATGGTTATAAGCGGAGCAGTCTCGCCTATTGCCCTTGACATTGCAAGTATGGTTCCTGTTAGTATGCCCGGCATTGCCGCAGGAAGAACCTGATAACTGATAGTCTGCCACTTGCTTGCGCCGAGCGCATATGATGCCTCCCTGATTGACGGCGGTATTGCCTTTAGCGCCTCTCTTGTTGATAGTATTATAATCGGCAGAACAAGCAGGGCAATCGTTGCTGAGCCTGATATAACACTCCTGTCAAGGCTAAGCGCCCTTACAAAGAGCCCAAGGCCGAGCAGGCCGTAGATAATAGAAGGCACGCCTGCGAGGTTTGCAATATTAATCTCAATAAAGTCCCTGAGCCAGTTTTTTTTGCTGTATTCCTCAAGATATACTGCTGCTGCAACACCCAATGGAAATGCAATAATAAATGTCAGCGCCATAACCCACACTGTCCCAACCCATGCAGAGAGTATGCCTGCCTGCTCAGGCTTTCTGGATGGATAGCTTGTAAGAAACTGCCAGCCGAGTCTTGAGGCGCCATCCATAAAAACATCTATCAAAAGCGTCAGAAGCACTGCAAGGCCGACCATGGTTGCAATAAGCCCGACAACAGAAAATGCCCTGTCGTAAAATTTGTTCAAGGCCCTTCTGACTTCTGACCCCTGCTTAAAGCCTGCAGGGGCAGGCCCCTGACCCCTGACCCTTGACCCTTTTATTTCGTTACTCATATTCCTCCCTGAACCTCTTTTTCAGCCAGTAACTAATCATATTAAGAAAAAAGGTAACTACAAAGAGGCTCATACCTGCTGCAAATATTGTCTTATATTCAATTGTCCCTGTCGGCGTATCGCCGAGACTAACCTGAACAATATATGCAGTAACTGTCTCTATTGGAACAAGGGGATTTAATGTAAGCCTCGGCTGCTGCCCGGCAGCAATGGCAACAATCATTGTCTCGCCGACTGCCCTTGATACGCCGAGGATAAATGATGCGGCAATGCCGGAAAATGCCGCAGGCAGAACCACCTTTATTGAGACCTGAAATTTTGTTGAACCGAGCGCCAATGCGCCTTCTCTAAGACTCATCGGCACTGCATGCATCGCATCCTCGCTTAATGAGGCAATAATCGGTATTATCATTATACCCATAACTATACCAGGGCTCAAGGAGTTGAATCCTGAAAGGCCAGAAACTAATTTTTGCAGAATTGGTGTTACAAATAAGAGTGCAAAATAACCGTAGACTACTGTTGGAACTGCTGCAAGGACCTCAAGTATAGGCTTTATAGCCGTCCTGAGCTTTTCAGATGCATATTCGCTTAAATATATCGCGCTTATAAGGCCGATTGGCAAAGACACAGCCATTGCAATAGCTGTTGACAAAAATGTGCCTGCAAAAAGCGGAAGGATGCCAAAATGTTTTTCTGCAAAGAGCGGGGTCCACTGAGTATCTATAAGAAAATCTATTATTGAAACCTCTTTAAAAAACTCATAGGTCTCAAAAAAAAGAACGGCAATAATGCCGAAGGTTACAAAAACAGAAGAGAGGGCGCTTAAAAAGAGCGCGCCCTCTATAATCTTTTCCTTTACACGAAATCGTTTATACACAGAATTGGTTTTACATCTCCTTTTTTAAGAGGTCTTCAATCTTCACGCCAACCTGTGAGCCTTTGCCGCCAAACACAGAGCCTGTAACCCTTTTTGTAAATCTTTTCTGGGCAAGCTCGTATGCCTTATTTGGCAGCGCCACATAACCTACCTCTTTTGAAAGCTCACCGCCGTTTTTCATGTAAAACTCAACAAATCTCTTTACCTCCGGCTTATCAGCAGACCTTTTGCTCACATATATAAATATCGGCCTTGATAAAGGCTGGTATGTGCTGTTTACTACATTCTCATATAATGGAAGTATCGGGCCTTTGCCATTCGCATCCTTTTCATCATCAATGGCAACTAATTTCAGCTTATCCTTATTATGCTCATAATAAGCAACGCCAAAGAAACCGAGCGCAAGCTGGTCAGTAGCAATGCCCTGAACAAGCACATTGTCATCCTCGCTTGATGTAAAATCACCGCGGCTTGAATGTTCCTTGCCGACTATCGCCTCTGTAAAATAATCGTATGTGCCTGAATCAACGCCTGCGCCAAAGAGATGAATCTCCTTGTCAGGCCAGTTGGAGCGAATCTGATTCCACTTTGTAATCTTTCCCTGTGCCTCTGGCTCCCACAGCTTCTTCAACTCCTTTACTGTCATCTTGTCTGCCCATGTATTCTTTGGATTTATCATAACAGCAAGACCGTCATAAGCACATGGAAGCACAATATAATATATGCAGTTCTTCTTGCAGAGCTCAACCTCTGTAGGTTTTATCGGCCTTGAGGCATCAGA
>CAKKRA010000173.1 GCA_919902475.1 Nitrospiria bacterium | reverse complement strand
GTAAAAAGAATATTGACGGCAAAGATGAAAGGCCGTGCCTGAATTATCAGATAGGAAGGTGTCTTGCCCCGTGCTGCGGCAAAATCAGTAAAGAGGATTATTGGAAGATTGTTAAAGATGCGAGGCTGTTTTTAGGGGGCAAAGACAAAGAGCTTTTGAAATCCCTGAATAAAAAGATGGAGAAAGAGTCCGAAGCTCTTAATTTTGAAGAGGCAGCTAAGACAAGGGACAGGATAAAAAAGATTGAGCGCGTCCTTGAAAAACAGAGGATTACAGTTACAGAGATGATAGATCAGGATGTGATAGGCATAGCAAGGGAAGGCGGGAATGCTGATATTCAGATCCTGTTTATAAGAAACGGCATGATGACAGGCAGAAAGGATTTCTTCTGGGATGATTTAAAGGATACAAGTAATAGTGAGGTTATTACTTCTTTTATAGAGCAGTTTTACAGGGATGAGATACAGATACCGGATGAGGTATTGATTCCAATAGAATCAGAAGTAAGAGGGATTGAAGAGTGGCTTTCACAAAAAAAAGATAAGCAGGTTCATATTATTGTACCTAAAAGAGGGCACAAGGCATCGCTCATTAAGCTTGCCGAGGAAAATGCCATGATAAGGCTTAAAGAGGCATTAATAGAGAAAAAGAAATACGAATTGATATTTAATGAGTTGAAGGACATGATTGGCATGCAGCAATTACCAAAGCGGATTGAGGCCTTTGATATCTCCAACATCTCTGGAAGCGAAGCAGTAGGCTCTATGATAGTCTGGGAAGGAGAAGGGCCTAAGAAATCTGATTACAGGAGATTTAAGATAAAAACAGTGCATGGCGCAGATGATTATGGTATGATGAGAGAGGTTTTATATCGTTATTATTCAAAAATGGCAGGGGTGCTGCATGCAATGTCCCTGCCCGACATTGTTATGGTTGACGGCGGTAAAGGCCAGCTTAATATTGCGCTTGATGTGTTTAAAGAATTGGGCATTGCCATAAAGGTTATTGGTATTGCTAAGGCAAGAGGAGATGATGAAAGAGAGCGGATATTCCTTCCGAATAAAGATGAGCCAATAGAATTGGAGCCTTCATCGCCAGTAACCCTCCTTTTGCAAAGGATCAGGGACGAATCGCACAGGTTTGCCATCAGCTATCACAGGAAATTAATGAATAAAAGAATGTTTGTTTCTGTGCTTGATGATATTGAAGGAATAGGGCCAATAAAAAAGAGGAAATTATTAAGCACATTTGAAAGCGCAGAGGCAGCAGCCAATGCAGTAAGAAGACATTCGTAGGATGTTGAAGAGGAATGGAGCAAAGCGACACATGCCTTCTGAGATAGAAGAGATGCAAAAAATAGAAACAAACCCTCATGAATATCGGCCTTCTGATGTGAAGGCAGAGGCATCCAAACTTGATTTATCACGGAGCTTTTCCCAAAAAAGGGAGAAGAAGCTGTTTTCTTCAGGCAAGCAGGGGACATTATATATCCTCTTTCTTATTATCCTCGGTCTTATATTTCAGATATTGTATTTGTATCAGCATAAGCTTCCTGCTGAGATGCTCTTTAACAGCTCTATACTATTCATACTCTTCTTGACACTTACTTTATCTTTTAGAGCTATAAAGGAGAGAAGATATAGCCTAAGGCTGGCCACTTTGCTTAATACAAATATCTCTTTTAATCCTGACCTTGATTATAACGGCGTTCTTAAAACAGTTATGGAGCTTGGTGAGTCATTCATCAGGGGTTATTCTGTTGCCCTGTTCTTAATTGATGAGAAGAGGGGGATATTTAGTGAGAAGGTAACATTAAACGAAGGTATTGTAAGGAAGGGAAATCTGAGTGTAATAGAAACAGCGCTATTGGGCGATATAAATAAAGGTGTTATTGACGCAGTGCTGTTTAAGGGAAAGGATTTGAAAAAGATAGCTGCTATTTTTGGAGGCAGAAAAGTGAAGTCCGCCTATTTTTTACCCCTTGAGAATCAAAACAGAAGGGTGGGGCTTATGGTGTTTTTTAGCAGCAGCAGAACAAAACCTTTAACAGAAGACATGGGGCTTCTTCCCTATATCCCGCGCATTTCAACTATCTTTATGATTAACAATGAGATATATCGCGAGAATAAAGAGATTGAAGCAAAGGAGATGCGAAAGGAATCAGAGTGGAGGCGGAAAAGACTTGAAATAGAAGAAGAACTAAAGAGGCTCAATAATGAGCTGTTGCTGACAAATAAAAAATTAGCAGGGAGCATATCTGAGAAAGAGAGATTTGAAGGAGAGTTAACAGCTACGAAGAGAGAATTGGAAGCCCAGATTAAAAAGGCGACTGATGAGCTTGCAAAGGCATACCTTGAGCTTGACAATAAGGAAAAGGAGTTTGGCAAAAAGGTGCTTGAGCAGCTTGCAGTAAGGGAATTGAATCAGGCTATAGAGTTCCTATTTGATGAGGGCCTTATCCTTGACCTTGTCTTAAACATAGCTGTCAGTGAGCTAAAGGCATCTGCCGGAGCAGTTATGCTGCAGAACCCTGAAACTAACAGGCTTGAAATGAGGTTTCAGCGCGGTTTTACAGAGGATGAAAAGGATAAAAAGAGGCTGCTCTGTGAGACAATCGCAGGTTATGTAAATCAGAAAAAGGAACCGCTCCTTGTTATCAACTTAGAAAAGGAGCCTAAATTTATTTCTATTTCTGATGAGAAAAGGGCAGGGACATCTATGCTTGCTGTTCCTATTAATAGCCAGAATAATATTATTGGTGTAATAAGCCTGTATAATAAGGCCGGCGGCGAGGTATTTAATTCAGAAGACCTAAATATTCTCTCTACATTATCAAAACAGGCATCAAATGCTGTTGAAAATGCGCGCTTGTATGAAGGCATTGCACAGGGAAAAAGGCTAAGAAGCGTTTATGGAAAATATTTGTCTGAATCTTTGATAAACAAATTGAAGGTGTCCTCTAAAGAGCTTGACCTTGTTGGAACAAGGCAGAGGGCTGTTGTTCTTTCATTGCAGATAAGCGGACTGGGCCAGAGCCTTGGCATTATTCCCACAAATCAGGCAATTACAATACTAAATAAATATTTCTCCTTCTTAACAGATATACTTTATAAGTACGATGCATCAATAGACAGGCTTACAGGCAATGGTTTTATTGCTGTGTTTGGCATCCCTTTTACCAAGGCTGATGACGCAAAGAGGGCGGTTACAGCAGGTGTTGATATGGTTATAAGGTTTTTAAAAAAGATTAAGGCAGAAGGTGATGATAAGTTGAATATCGGCATTTCTGTAGGAATAAGCAGCGGAGAGGTGATGATTGGCGAGATTGGCACAGGCGAACACAGGAGGACTACTATAATAGGCGATGTAGTAGATTTAAGCAGCAGGCTGCAGTGGATGGCGCTTTCTGGCCAGGTTCTTGTTGATGAGCCTACGTTCAGGGTTGTTTCAGATATTTTTCTTGCACAGAAAACAGGCTCTGTTCCAATACCAGGCGGAAAGACTATGGAGATTTATGGGATTGTGAAACTTAAAAGATAATGTCAGAGACCCCTCTATCTGAATCTGAGATATGAGATTGACATATCTTGTGTGATTATGATAAAAAATATATAAAAATAGAAGCAAAAAGTTAAATTTTAGAAGAAGGTTGGAGGTCTATATGTCTGGTCATTCAAAATGGGCGACTACAAAACGGAAAAAGGCAGCGATAGATTCAAAGAGAGGCAAGATATTTACCAAGATAACAAAGGAGATTACAGTAGCAGCAAAAATCGGAGGCAGTGATCCAGACGGCAATGCAAGACTCAGGACAGCTATTTTAAAGGCAAAGGAAGCAAACATGCCGGCAGATAATATCAAAAAAGCTGTAATGAAGGGCACAGGAGAACTTCCGGGTGTTACTTATGAAGAGACAACCTATGAAGGTTATGGCCCTAATGGTGTCGCTGTCTTTATAGAAATAATGACTGATAACAAGAACAGGACAGTTGCAGAGATAAGAAAGATATTCACAAGGCATGGCGGCAATATGGGAGAGGCAGGCTGTGTTTCATGGATGTTTCATAAAAAGGGTTATATAGTTGTGGAAAGAAGCAAGGCAGATGAAGATAGACTGATGTCCCTTGTCCTTGATGCAGGCGCCGAGGATATGAAGTCAGACAATAATAATTTTGATATTACAACTGCGCCAAAGGACTTTGAAAAGATAAAAGAGGTTTTAAAACAGAATAATATTGAGATGACTGTCTCTGAGATAACAATGGTGCCTCAGAGTTATATAAAACTTGACGGCAAAGAGGCAGAGCAGATGCTGAAGCTGATGGAGGAACTGGAAGATCATGATGATGTCCAGAATGTATACGCAAACTTTGATATCCCAGAAGAGATAATGGCAAAGGTATAAGAGATTGAGAGTATTAGGCATAGACCCGGGTTCTTCAATTACTGGTTATGGTATTGTGGATGAAGCAGATAATAAGCTGCTTCTTTGCAAATGCGGCGCAATCAGCTCGCAGGCTGCAAAGCCGTTTCCAGATAAATTAAAGAGGATATACGACGGCCTCTCAGATATAATATCAGAATGCAGGCCTGATATTGCTGTTGTAGAAAATATCTTTTTGTCCAAGAATGTAAGATCTGCGATCAAGATGGGACATGCGCGGGGTGTGGCTATTCTATCATGCGTGAATGCCGGACTCCCGGTATTTGAGTATACGCCCTTAGAGATAAAGATGGCAGTAGTAGGTTATGGCGCTGCTGAAAAGGCGCAGGTTCAGGAGATGGTGAGGCGTATTTTAAACCTTGACAAAATACCTGAATCAGAGGATGCCTCAGATGCCATTGCAGCGGCAGTATGCCATATACACTCGGCAAAGGTAAGAGGGATAATTGAGAAGGCGGGAAGATTGTGATTGCTTTACTTTCTGGCAGGCTTGTTTATAAATCACCTGAATACAGCATTATAGATGTTAACGGCGTCGGCTATCAGGTCTTTACATCCCTTACCTCGTTTTACAGCCTTCCGGAAATAAATGACGCCTTAACTATTAATATACATACCCATCATCGTGAGGATGCGATACATCTCTTTGGCTTTGTTGAAAAAAGTGAAAAAGAGCTTTTTCACTTTCTCATAGGTGTTTCTGGTATAGGGCCAAAACTGGCATTGACAATACTTTCAGGCATGCCTGCTGACCAGCTTATAGCTGCTATCACAGACGGCGATGTCAGAAGGCTTACAAATATATCAGGCATAGGCAAGAAGACTGCGGACAGATTGGTTTTAGAATTAAAAGAGAAGGTTAAGCATATTGCGCCAGCAGTGAGAAGCGGAGAACGCGCGGAGAAGAACAAAATAAAAGATGACGCAATTTCAGCATTAATAAATCTTGGTTATAACAGGGCAGTAGCAAAGGATGCAATAGAAAAGATAAGCATTGATGCTGAAGAGAGTATTACTGTTGAGAATTTAATAAGGGAGTCGTTAAAGGTGTTGTCAAGATAGGGAGTAATTTAAATGCCAGACAGATTGATTACAGCAGTTGTTGATGATGATGAGAAAAAGATAGACTTAAATCTCAGGCCGTCATTGCTTAATGAATATATCGGCCAGGAGAAGATAAAGGAGAACCTCAGCATCTTTATTCAGGCATCAAAGAAGAGGGGCGAGGCTTTAGACCATGTCCTTTTCTACGGACCGCCCGGCCTTGGCAAGACCACGCTTGCCTATATTATTGCAAATGAATTGGGTGTGAATATAAAGACGACGTCAGGCCCTGTAATTGAACATTCAGGGGATTTGGCGGCAATATTGACAAATCTTTCAGAAAGGGATGTGCTGTTCATAGATGAGATTCACCGGTTAAATCCAGCAGTGGAGGAGATACTATATCCAGCAATGGAGGATTTTCAGCTTGATATTATTATTGGCCAGGGCCCTTCTGCAAGGTCAATAAAACTTGATTTAAAGAGATTCACGCTCATTGGCGCCACGACAAGGGCAGGGCTGCTTACATCACCCTTGCGGGACAGATTTGGTGTAATTAACAGGATTGATTATTATAATGCAGAGGAGTTGGAAAAGATTGTTTTAAGGGCTGCTAAGATACTGAATATCTCAGTAGAGCTTGATGGCGCAAGAGAGATAGCCTCACGCTCAAGAGGCACACCGAGGATTGCAAACAGGCTTTTGCGCAGGGTAAGAGATTTTGCAGAGGTAAAGGCAGACAGCATAATTACAAAAGATGTTGCAAAGAAGGCTTTATCAATGCTTGAGGTGGATGAAAAGGGCTTTGACCAGATGGACAGGAAGCTGATGCTGACTATCATAGATAAATTTAATGGCGGGCCTGTCGGCCTTGATACCTTATCTGCAGCAGTCAGTGAGCAGAGGGATACAATAGAGGATGTGTATGAGCCGTTCTTGATTCAATGCGGCTATATAGAGAGGACGCAGAGGGGAAGGATGGCAACAGAGCTTGCATATACGCATTTTAACATAGAGAGAAAAAAAGAAAAGCAGGAGAAATTGTTGTAAATAGTTATTAAAGGCATCATAATTGAATTGGATTAGATTAGAAAATCTCCCCTAACCCCTCTTTTTCAAAGAGGGGGATAAAGGAATTTCCCCCTTTGAAAAAGGGGGATTAAGGGGGATTTATACGAGGAGGATGTTTTGAAAGGCAAGGTAATTGCAGTAAGCATAAGCGAAAAAAAAGGCGAGAGAAAGAAAAATGTTGACAAGGTTTTTGTAAAAGAAAACTTCGGGCTTGAGGGTGATGCACATGCAAGCGGAAAGTGGCACAGGCAGGTGAGCCTGCTTGCCATAGAGTCTGTTGACAAGATGAGAAAGCTCGGCCTGAACGTGAATCCCGGAGACTTTGCAGAGAACCTTACCATTCATGGGATTGAACTTGCAAGCCTGCCGATAGGGACAAGATTGATTATTGGCAATGAAGTTGAGATGGAGGTCAGCCAGATTGGAAAGGTCTGCCACGAAAGATGCAATATTTATTATCAGGCAGGCGACTGCGTTATGCCGAAGGAAGGCATTTTTGCAAAGGTGCTAAAAGGTGGATGGGTAAAACCTGATGATGAGGTGGTTGTAAAATAGAAAAAACTTGCAATTCAAGTTCCGATAAGTTATTATATTTCCACAAGTTACAGCCCTCTGGAGGTCATGGAATATATTTGAAGAATGAGATAAAAAGGTATCGTAAGGAAATTGACAAGGTTGATTCTAAGATTTTAGAGCTTCTGAATAAGAGGGCAAGGCATGTAATTAAGATTGGCAAGATAAAAAAGGGGGTTGCAGCAGACTTTCATTCGCCTGAAAGAGAAAGACAGATTTATGAGAGGCTTGAAAAAGAGAATAAAGGGCCGTTTCCTCAGGAAGGCGTAAGGGCAATATTCAGGGAGATAATGTCAGCCTCTCTTTCACTTGAGCAGCCGCTTCGTGTTTCATATCTTGGGCCTCAGGCAACATTCACCCACCTTGCGTGCATGCAGCAGTTCGGCAACTCAGCGCGCTATCTCCCGACAAGCAGTATAAAAGAGGTCTTTAATGAGGTTGAAAAGGGAGAGGCAAACTATGGCGTTGTTCCAATTGAAAATTCAACAGAGGGCATTGTAAGCTCCACCCTTGACATATTTGTTGATTCAAATTTAAAGATAGTCGGCGAGATACTCCTTGAGGTATCCCACAATCTGATGTCAAAGACAGGCAGGATTGAGGACATAAAAAAGATATATTCCCATCCCCAGCCTGTTGCTCAGTGCAGGCACTATCTTGAGAATAATCTCTCAAAGATACCTGTTATTGAGGTCTCAAGCACTGCAAAGGCAGCAGAGATGGCAGCAGAAGACCATTCTTCAGGCGCCATAGCAAGCGAGCTTGCTGCAAGTTTATACGGCCTTAAGATTGTAAAGCGGAAGATTGAAGACAACATATATAACCTTACAAGGTTTCTGATAATAGGAAAGAAGAAACTGCCCAAGACAGGCAGGGACAAGACATCAATAATGTTTTCTGTTAAGGATGAGGTTGGAGCGCTGTTTAATATGCTGAAGCCATTTGCAGAAAATAAGATAAATCTTACTAAGATAGAGTCAAGGCCTTCTAAGAAAAAGGCATGGGAATATATATTTTATGCTGATATGGACGGCCATATAGAAGAGGATAAGGTAAAGAGGGCATTGCATGACCTTGAAAAAGGATGCCTCTTCTTTAAGATACTCGGTTCCTATCCAGCAGCAAAAGAAAGCGGGGTAAAAGGCAGATGATAATAGTATTAAAACCAGGCGCAACAGAGGAGCAGATCAATCATATTGTTGAGAAGCTGAAAGGCTTTGGCCTTCAGATACACATGTCTAAAGGAGAGGAGCGGACGATTATCGGCGCTATAGGCGATGAAAGGGTGCTTGCCAATCAGCCGCTTGAGATATTCCCTGGTGTTGAAAAGGTTATGCCCATACTGCAGCCATTTAAACTTGTGAGCAGGGAGTTTAAAAAAGAGGATACTATTATAGAGTTTGAAAATGGCGTCAAGATAGGCGGCAAGAAGATACATGTTATGGCAGGTCCCTGCGCAATAGAGAGCAAAGAGCTTCTCATCCAGATTGCAGAGGATGTAAAGGCAGCAGGCGCGTCATTCATCCGCGGCGGCGCATTTAAGCCGAGGACATCTCCATATACATTTCAGGGTCTTGGTGAAGAGGGTTTAAAATATCTATCAGATGCAAAGAATAAGACAGGCCTGCTTGTAATTACAGAGGTTATGGACCCGAGGGATATTGAACTCATCCTGCCTTACACAGATATAATCCAGATTGGCACAAGAAATATGCAGAACTTCAGGCTTTTAACAGAGGTCGGCGGCTATGACAAACCTGTTCTTCTTAAAAGAGGTCTTGCAGCAACAATAAAAGAATTTCTAATGTCAGCAGAATATATCATGGCAAAGGGAAATACAAAGGTGATGCTCTGTGAGCGCGGAATCCGCACATTTGAGACCTATACAAGAAACACGCTTGACCTTTCTGCGATTCCAGTCATAAAGAAGCTGAGCCATCTTCCGGTGATAGTTGACCCGAGCCACGCTGTAGGTAAATGGGATTTGGTTGCGCCAATGGCAAAGGCAGCAGTCGCAGCAGGCGCAGACGGCCTTATAATTGAAGTTCATCCTAATCCAGAAGAGGCATTTTCTGACGGCGAGCAGTCTTTAAAGCCAAAGGCGTTTAAAGAGCTGATGAAGGAGCTTAAGGTAATTGCTAAGGCTGTTGGAAGGGAGCTGTAAATTTGAATCGGAGAATCGGAGAAACGGAGAAACGGAGAAAAATAAATTTTATCAAATTAGGATTTAATAATAAATGAAGCTTCCATTTTTCAACCGCATGGTAGTAGTTGGTGTCGGCTTGATTGGCGGCTCACTTGCAATAGTTAGCAGGAGAAAGGGTCTTGTAAAAGAGATAATAGGCGTTGGAAGGGGCGCTGCCAATTTAAAAGAGGCAGTTAAGCTGAAGATCATTGATAGTTTTACCTTTGATATATCAGAGGCAGTTAAAGGCGCAGACTTGATAGTCATGGCAACGCCTGTTGGAAGTTTTGAAAGGCTTGTAAAACAGATGAGTCGCAGCCTGAATAAAGGCGCAATTATCACTGATGCCGGAAGCGTTAAAGGAAGAATGGTAAGCAGGATTGAAAGACTCCTTCCAAAAGGGACATATTTTGTGGCTGGCCACCCAATAGCAGGCAAGGAAAGATCAGGTGTCAAGGCAGCTTCACTCACGCTCTTTGAAGGAACAAAGTGCATATTAACCCCTACTAAAAAAACAGATGCATCTGCGCTAAAAAAAATAAAGGCATTGTGGAGGACTGTTGGCGCAGAGGTTGTATTAATGGACCCAATGCTTCATGACAAGGTGCTTGGCGCAGTAAGCCACCTGCCCCATGCTGCAGCATATTCTATTGTAAACACTGTAGCAGAGATTAAAAAGGACGGGAATAATTTTATTGCCTTCTCTGGCGCCGGATTTAAGGATTTTACAAGAATTGCTGCAAGCTCTCCTGAGATGTGGCGGGATATATTTTTAAACAACAGGGAAAATCTTGTTAATATGATTAGCAGGTATCAAAAAAATCTGGAGAAGCTAAAAAGATACATAAAGGATAATGATAGTAAGAGGCTGATTAAGGAATTGGAAAAGGCAAAGGCTATAAGGGATAGGCTTAATTGAAGACGATCAAGGTTAACATAACAAAGGCATTAAAAGGCGAGATAACAGTCTCAGGCGATAAATCCATATCCCACAGGATTGTTATGATAGGCGGAATTGCTGAAGGCAGGACAAGGGTAACAGGTTTTCTGACAGCAGAGGATACAATAAATTCAGCAAGGGCAATGATTAGCCTTGGCGCAGAGATTGAAGGAATAGGCACTGAAACACTTATTATAAAAGGTAAGGGATTAAGAGGATTATCTGAGCCAGAAAATATACTTGACCTCGGCAATTCAGGCACAGGCATAAGGCTCCTTATGGGCCTTTTGGCAGGACAGAGTTTCTTTTCTGTATTAACAGGTGATGCCTCTTTAAGAAAGAGGCCGATGGCACGGGTAGCAGAGCCTTTAAGACAAATGGGCGCAAATATTACAGGAAGAGAAGGAGGCAAGAAGGCACCCATTGCTATTACAGGTTCAAAGCTAAAAGGCATTGATTACAAGTCTCCTATAGCAAGCGCACAGGTTAAGTCCTCTCTGCTTTTGGCAGGGTTCTATGCAGATGGCGAGACAAGCATTACAGAGCCAATGAAATCCCGCGACCATACAGAGAGGATGTTAAGATTTTTTGGCGCAGAGATAAAAGAGAAGGATTTAACAGTCAGCATAAAAGGCGGACAGAGATTGAATGCCGGAGAAATAGTGGTTCCAGGAGACATATCCTCTGCAGCATTTTTCCTCGTTGCCGCATCAATCGTAGAGGGTTCTGATGTTGTTATTAAAGATGTGGGAATTAACCCTACAAGGACAGGCATCATAGAGGTATTAAAGAACATGGGCGCAGATATAGAGCTGTTTAATAAAAGAGACTTCGGTTTTGAGCCGGTTGCAGATATCAGGGTAAGATATGCGCCTTTAAAAGGCACAACTGTTTCAGGCGGACTTGTTCCGCGCACAATAGATGAATTTCCTATCCTATGTATTGCAGGCGCATTGGCAGATGGCGAGACAATAATCCGCGATGCAAAAGAGCTTCGCGTTAAAGAGTCTGACAGGATTGCAGCAATGGCGGAAGGTTTAAGAAGAATGGGCGTTGAGATAGAGGAATTTGAAGACGGTTTAAGGATTGTCGGCGTGGAGAGGCTGAATGGCGCAAGGTGCAGAAGCTATAGCGACCACAGGGTTGCAATGGCATTTATTATTGCCGGGCTTAAGGCAGATGGCGAGACTGTAGTTGAGGATACAGAGTGGATAAGCACATCCTTTCCAGATTTTATGAATAAACTGAATTCACTGAAAGGATAGCTCTTTGAGAGAGAAATTTATTATTGCAATAGACGGCCCGTCAGGCGCTGGCAAGAGTACTGCTTCTAAGCTTCTATCAAAGAGGCTTGGATATATATATGTAGATACAGGCGCCTTGTATCGCGCTATTGCATGGAAGGTAAAGGAAAATAATATAGATTCAAAGGATGAGGCGCAATTAGAGGATATGTGCAATAAAACTGATATTAAAATCAGGGCTGTTGACAGCGAGCAGAGGGTATATGTAGATGGCAAAGATGTCAACAGCTATATCAGGACGCCTGAAATAGGTATGATGTCTTCTAAGGTGTCTTCAGTCCACTGCGTCAGAAAGAGGCTGCTGGAATTGCAGAGGCAGTTTGGAAAAGAAGGCGGCGCTGTAATTGAAGGCAGGGACATCGGCACTGTTGTATTTCCTGATGCAGAGGTCAAATTCTTTCTCAAAGCCTCTGATGAGGAGAGAGGACGCAGGAGATATATTGAACTTAAAGGAAAAGGCCACAATGTAAGCTTAGAGGATACAACAGAGGATATTAAGAAAAGGGATTATAATGATTCAAAAAGGGATATAGCGCCTCTTTGCATTGCTGAAGATGCTATTGTAATAGACTCCACAGGACTTGACGCAGAGGGTGTGGTAAAAAAGATGTTGAATGAAATTTCCAAAAAAAAGGCAAAGGCAAAGACCCCTCACCTTAATCCTCTCCCCATCGGGGAGAGGAAATGAAGAAGTCTCCTCTTTTCTTGGTGGAATGGGAATAAAAAAAATACCCTCTCCCCTTTGGGGAGAGGGTAGGGTGAGGGGGATATTGAGAGATGTTCTATGCTATTTTTCATCTGATATTTTTTGTAATTGCAAAGCTCTTTTTCAGGATAAAGGTTATAGGCCACAGCAATATACCGAAAAAGGGCGGGGTAATAATTGCTTCAAATCATATGAGCTATTTTGACCCGCCTTTTATAGGGTGTGTAATATGCAGAAGGGTAAATTTCATGGCCCGTGACGACCTTTTTCGTAATCCTGTTTTTGCATGGTTTTTAAGAAGGTTTAAGTCGTTCCCTGTTAAAAGGGGCACTGGTGACAGGGGCGCAATAAAGGAGGCAGTAAGGAGATTAAAAAAGGGAGAGCCTATGCTCCTCTTTCCTGAAGGCACGAGGAGCAAGGATGGAAGGCTCGGTAAGGGAATGCCTGGTGTAGGATTGGTTGCAGCGCTTACAGGCGCTCCTGTTGTCCCTGCGTTTATAAAAGGCTCGGAAGATGTGCTTCCAAGGGATTCAAAGAGGCTGAGGTTTAAAAAGGTGACAGTTGCTTTTGGAAAGCCAATAGACTTCACAGAGATGATAGAAAAGAACAGGGGTGATAAAAAAATGTTTGATAATATCACCAATGAGATAATGAAAGGGATTTCTGAATTGAAGGAGACATGGAAATTATAATTGCAAAAAATGCAGGCTTTTGCTTTGGCGTAAAGAGGGCGATTAAGCTTGCCTTTGATACAGCTAAGGATTATGGAAAGGATGTTTATACATTGGGCCCTATAATACATAACCCGCAGGTTGTAAAAAAGCTTGCAGAAGAGGGGGTTAATGCAGTAGAATCATCTAATGATATTTCAAATGGTGTGGTTATACTGCGATCCCATGGCGTCACGCCTAAGGTTATTGAAGATATCAATAAAAATGGAAACAGAATCATTGATGCAACCTGTCCATTCGTAAAGAAGGCCCAGAGATATGCTACTCAGTTAAAGGATGAAGGTTATCAGATAATCATTGTTGGTGATGAAAAACATCCTGAGGTTAAAAGCATTATTGGTTATGCTGGGGAAGGTGTTATTGTTACAGAAACAGGCGAAGGAATAAGCGAGCTTGTAAGAAATAAGAAGGTCGGCATAATCAGCCAGACAACCCAGTCAAGGGCAAATCTCTTAAAGGTAATAGACGAGTCCTTAAAAAGCGCGATGGAAGTAAAAATTCTGAATACAATATGCGATGCCACAAGCATCAGGCAGGAAGAGGCGCAGGAGATAGCAAGAGATGTTGATTTAATGCTTGTAGTGGGCGGCAGGAACAGCGCTAACACAACAAGGCTCGCTGCAATATGTAAAGAAGAGCTTAACAAGGTATATCATATTGAGGTAGCTGATGAAATTAATGAGGAGTGGTTTAGGGGTGTAAACAGGGTCGGTATTACAGCAGGTGCGTCAACACCTGACTGGATAATTGAAGAGATTGTTCATAGATTAGGAACAGTTAATGAAAAGATGGAACAGAATACCATTAGGAGGTGCTGATAATAATGATGGATAAAGAAGAGGGTAGCAGGAATATACCAAAGAAGGGGTATATCAAGTTCAAGGACGATTTTGAAGAGGGAGAGGAGATATCCGCGGATAGTAAGCAGGGCAACGAGCTGGACAGGCTTTATGATGAGTCCTTTACCAAGATAGAAGAGGGCACTATTGTAAAGGGAAGGGTAATGGCAGTACATAATGACGGTGTAATGGTTGACATCGGCTTTAAGTCAGAGGGCATAATTCCCATACAGGAATTTACAGGCGACGACCTCTCTAAGATAAAGGTTGGCGATGAGATTAATGTATATTTGGAGGAGCACGAAGACAGCGAGGGCAACCTTATTCTTTCAAAGGAAAAGGCAGATAAGGTAAAGGTGTGGGATGACGTTGAAAAGGCGTATAGGAATAATGAAATAGTTAAGGGCAAGATAATATCAAGGATAAAGGGCGGAATGACTGTTGATATAGGAGTAAAGGCATTTCTGCCTGGTTCGCAGATAGACCTCAGGCCTGTAAGAGATATGGATAGATTAATAGGGCAGACATTTCCAATGCGCATTATTAAGATGAACAGCAAGAGGGGAAACATCGTTTTATCAAGAAGGGCGGTCTTAGAAGAGAGCAGAGATACAACCCGCAAGAGGCTTGTTGAAACACTGGACGAAGGCAGGGTTGTTGATGGTGTTGTAAAAAATATTACCGAATACGGCGCTTTTGTTGATTTAGGCGGCATAGACGGACTGCTTCATATTACTGATATGTCATGGGGAAGGGTAAATCATCCTTCTGAGCTTTTTTCTATCGGCAGCAAGATTAATGTAATAGTGCTAAAATATGATAAGGGAACACAAAGGGTTTCACTTGGCTTGAAGCAGTTGTCCGATGACCCATGGAAAGAGGCTGATAAAAGGTACATTCCTAATACAAAGGTTAAGGGCAAGGTAGTAAGTCTGACAGATTACGGCGCCTTTATTGAGCTTGAACATGGTGTTGAGGGATTAATTCATGTTTCAGAGATGTCATGGACGCATGATGTTAAGCATCCTTCAAAGGTTGTTTCAATAGGAGACATGGTTGAGGCTGTTGTTTTGTCAATAGATAAGGAGAATAGAAGGATATCCCTTGGCATGAAGCAGATTATTCCAAATCCATGGGAAATAGTGAAGAGTAAATATCCTGTTGGCACAAAGATAGAGGGCAAGATAAAGAACCTTACTGAGTTTGGCGCCTTTATAGGACTTGAGGAGGGGATTGACGGCCTGATTCATGTTTCTGACATTTCATGGACAAAACACATAAAACACCCGTCTGAGATGCTGAAAAAAGGCCAGAAGGTAGAGACTGTTGTATTGAAGATTGACATTGAAAAGGAGCGCATTTCACTCGGCATAAAACAGCTTACACCTGATCCATGGGAAAAGGAGATACCGGAAAAATATAAGGTTGGAACTGTAGTAAAAGGCAAGGTTGTCAAGGTAACAGACTTTGGGGTTTTCGTTGAATTAGAGGACGGGGTTGATGCCCTTATCCATTCTTCTGAGACAGGTATTGAACCGCCTGCTAAAGTTGAGACTGAGTTTTCTGTCGGCTCTGAGATAACAGCAAAGGTTGCAAAGGTTGACAAGAATGAAATAAAGATCGGTCTTAGCATAAAGCTGTATAAAAGGGATATGGAAAAGGCAGATGTCGATGACTATTTGAAATCGCAGGGAGATATTGATCAAAGTCTTGGCGCTGTAGCAAGGAAGGTTTCGGATAAAAAGGAGGAAGGGCAGCAGGAGGATTAAAAAATGAAAAGAAAGCCTTTAATTATTGGAATTATTATATTTGTATCCCTTGTTGTAGTTGTGTTTCTAATATCCTTTGGAACTACGATGCTCATGGGCGGCAAGATGGGCATAGGCGGAGAGAAGATTGCAATAATAAATATAAAAGGGGTTATTGTTGATTCTAAAAGCACTGTCAGGGAAATCAGAAAATATGCAGATAATCCTTCTGTAAAGGCTGTCATTGTAAGAATAGACAGCCCCGGCGGCGGTGTAGTTGCATCACAGGAGATATACGAGGAGCTGAAATGGCTTAAGGAGAAGAAGCAGAAAAAGGTTGTGGCTTCAATGGGCACTGTTGCTGCATCAGGAGGCTATTATGTTGCCTGCGCATCTGACTGGATTGTTGCAAATCCCGGCACATTAACAGGCAGCATTGGAGTTATAATGGAATTTGCAAACTTAGAAGGACTCTTTAAGAAGATTGGTGTTGAAGGCGTAATAATAAAA
Organism: Nitrospiria bacterium; assembly: GCA_919902475.1. Lineage (GTDB taxonomy): Bacteria > Nitrospirota > CAKKRA01 > 9FT-COMBO-42-15 > 9FT-COMBO-42-15 > 9FT-COMBO-42-15. The sequence continues at coordinate 1,760 of CAKKRA010000173.1, read as the reverse complement.
AGCGGGAAGCACAAGGATATAGGCTCTCCGTTCAGGAGCATTACAAAGGATGAAAAAGAGCTTCTTCAGGCCATAATTGATGATGTATATGCGCAGTTTATCAGCGCTGTGGCAGATGGAAGAAAGATGAAGCCTGAGGCTGTTAAGGAATTAGCTGACGGAAGGATATTTACAGGCAGACAGGCAAAGGAATTAAAATTAGTTGATGAGCTTGGGACAATGCAGGATGCAATTAATATAACCGCAAGACTCGCCGGGATAAAAGGCGAGCCTGGTATAATTGAAAAGAGGATGGATTTTTCTATATTAGATCTGTTAAAGGAAGAATTCTGGGGGGATATTGGAGAGAGATTAAGGAAAGGAAGTTATACGAACCTGCAATATCGCTATCTACTTTAGGCTAAAGGCTAAAGGCGATAGGCTAAAGCCAAAAGCCTATTGCCTACTGCCTATTGCCTAAAAAGCTTATTAACCTTTTTTTAGCCTGAGGAGGTAAGAGGTATGACAAAGGCGGAATTAATAGAAAGGGTATCTGAGAAGATTCAGGGGTTAACAAAGAGGCAGACAGAGGTTATAGTCAACAGTGTATTTAACAGCATCAAGGAATCGCTTGCAAAAGGCAATAAGATAGAAATAAGGGGGTTTGGCAGTTTCAGGATAAGGCAGAGAAGGCAGAGAGACGGCAGAAATCCTAAAACCGGTGTTTCTGTCAGTGTGCCTGCAAAAAGGGTTCCTTTTTTTAAGGCTGGCAAGGAGCTGAAAGAGATGGTGGACAAAAAGGCGTGATCCTGTATTAATTATATATCCTTAAGGTTTTTGACTTGACAGAGATGCTTTATAGGTTATATCATATTATGTATGGTAACAAAGGGTGAAAAGCTTGTAATCTCTTTTGTCCTCTTATTAGTTTTAATCTTGAATTTTTCTGTTCCGGTTGTCTATGCTATTGAGAAAGCAGAGGAGAAAATAGAACCAGCGCCGTATTGCAACTTTTTTTGCAATCTTAGCCCTTCCATGGCGAAAGAAAGCGAAAAGGTCTTATGTCCCCATCATTTAAGGGAGATAAAGAAAAAGAACCTTACAGACCACTTTCAATGCAGGATAGGTCCTGCAGACTGTCATGATAATACCTCTAAAACTCAAGCATCATCATCTGGTGATCCGTATCTGTTAAGCAAATATCCCCTGAATCAGGATATAACGGTTTCACTTCTTAATTTTAACTATTCAACAATTTTATCACAAACAGTTATTTCATTCCTTGAAAGACCGCCAAGCAGGCTCCATTCTTAAACATCTTAGATTATAAATATACGCAGCATACACTGAATTGTTTCAACCACAGTGCTGCAATTTACAGAAGACTGTAATTAAGTTGATTATGTTTATTGGTTGATTGGATTTATTAGCTTGCGTTATTTAAGCGCTCAACATATTTAACCTAATCAACTTAATCAACAATTCAACTAAAACATTGGAGGATTAAAATGAGATTTACAAAAACAATAGTATCTTTATTTCTTATATCAGCCTTTATAAATTACTTTTCAGCAGTTAATGCAATAGAGCATGGCCAGGGTGCGGAGATGCAAAGCGGCATGAAGTGCGAGGTATGCAACATGAATGTTATTAAGGGCGGAAAAGGGAATTTTGTGATAGAATTAAAGGATGGCAGCACAAAAACCACTGATTCCCCTGACTGCGGAATGCTTCTGAGGGGCAACCTTTCTGATAATGTTAAGTCAGCAAAGGTTACAGAC
>CAKKRA010000172.1 GCA_919902475.1 Nitrospiria bacterium | reverse complement strand
AAAGATTCATCCGATTGTGGACACGCCAATGTGGATGAAAGAAGGCTATAAAAGAGATGCGGCTGAAAATAATATATCCAACGCATAAAGGCAATCCAAAGGCAATGGGCGCTACAGTTCCCTATGTGCTTCCGTATCTTGCTGCAATAACGCCAAAGGGGATTGATGTGGAGCTTGTGAACATGCTCCGTGAAAAGATTGACTATAATGATGCGCCTGATATTGCTGCAATCAGCGTAAAGACTCCGATGGCAGATGAGTCATACATGATTGCAGACAGGTTCAGGGAAAAGGGCGCAAAGGTTGTGTTAGGCGGGCATCATACATCTGCAATGCCGATAGAGGCGGCAGGACACGCTGACGCAGTATTTATTGGCGAGGCAGAGGAGACATGGCCGAGGTTTCTCAAAGATCTTAAAGAGGGCAGGGCAAAGAGGTTTTATGTTGCAGGCCCGTATTATGATACAAAAGGGCTTCCAAAGGAAGATGTATATATTGCAATGGCAAGGCCTGATTTATCCAAAGGAGCGCCATTTGCTCGGAGGGATCTGTTAAAGAGCAGATACCTGTTTGATTCCATTGTCAGCACAAGGGGATGTCCCTATGCGTGCAAATTTTGCGGCACAACAGGATTTTATGGAAACAAGGTTCGGCACAGGCCAGTTGATGATGTTGTGGATGAATTAAAGACAATGGGAAGGTTCTGGTTTCTCGGCGATGACGATATATTTAATGACCTTGATTACAGATATGAGCTTTATTCAAGGATTGTAGAAAAAAAAGGATTTAACAGATGGCATGGCGCAGGCACACTTTCTATTGGATATGATAAGGATGGGGATAAGGTATTAAAGAAGGCGGCAGAGAGCGGGCTCTTTGCAGTGTTTGTGGGCATTGAATCTGTTAATGAGCTTACTCTGAAAGAGACAGGCGTTACATCAAAGCTAAGGCAGCAGACAGAGAATATAGATTTTGAAAGGATAAAGTCTGCTATAAAAAAGATTCAATCTTACGGCATACTTGTAATCGGCTTTTTTGTCCTTGGCTTTGATACTGATACAGAGGATACATTTGATAAGACTTTGGCATTCTGCGATGAGACAGGCGTAATACCAATTCCATTTCTGCTTGTTCCTCTTCCGGGCACAGCATTATGGGATGAATATAAGGGCAGGCTCTATCACAGCAATTCATGGGAGAACTGGGATGCGTGCCACAGCCTTTACAAACATCCAAATATCGGACAAAAAGAGATGGAGGGGCTTTTGTATAAGCTGAGAAAAAGCGCATATACATACAATCGTATAATGAAGAGGTTGGGGCCGGGTTCGCTTGGGACAATGATTGCTGGATTGTCAATGCAGATGGGATTAAAAAACACCTTTGAGGCGGATTGGAGAAGGGTGAGAGGGGAGTGAATAAAGTTTACGACGCAATCATAATCGGTTCTGGCATTGGCGGGCTTACTGCAGGGAATTTTCTTGCAAAGGATGGCTGTTCAACGCTCATCATTGAACAGCATACAAGGCCGGGGGGCTGTTTGTCATCCTTTGAGAGAAAGGGATTTAATTTTGACGCTGCTGTGCACTGGATAAGCCAGTGCGGCGAGGATGGGATTATATATAAAATCCTGCAGGAGCTTGGCATTGAGAAAAGCATAGAGTTTGTTCAGATTAATCCATTGATGGAGGTTATAACATCAAACGGAAGATACACTATCCCCAAAGGAAGACAGGAGACAATTGCATATTTAAAGAATACTTTTTCCAAAGAGGCAGAAGGTATAGAAAGATTTTTTGCGATTCAGGGCAGGATTACTAATGAGATGTACAGGCTTTTTAAAACAGATATTGATTCCATAAATGTACTGTCAAGGCTCTTATTCAATGCCATTTTCCCGCTGAGGTTTCCTAATATCGCAAGGAATTACAGAAAAAGGGGCGCTGACATTGTTGACAGCCTTACAGGTGACAGGGATTTGAGAAAAATATTAAGGATTGCAGCTATATTCCCAAATGTATCTATGATGATGCTCTCATGGTTCTGGAATATTATTTATAATGCAGACGGTTATTATCCAAAGGGCGGGATGCAGAAGGTTTCAGATGCACTGACAGAAAATTTTAAAAAAATAAATGGCGAGATATTGTATGGCAAAAAGGTTGCAAAGATAATTACAGAGAACAATCAGGCAAAGGGCGTTAAGCTTTCAGACAATGCTATTATAAATGCAAAGGCAGTAATCTCTAATGCAGATGCGAGGCAGACATTTTTTGAGATGCTAAATGGAGATGCAGGTGTGCCGCAAAAATATCTTGATAATCTTAAAAAATGGAGACTCTCTGAATCATTCTTCTATGTCTATCTTGGTATTGATATGGATTTTAAGGGGCTATCAGTCAATCCCATAATGTGGTATTTTCCTGGCAAGGATAAGCATGATTTTATTGGCATTGGCATTCCAACATTGTCTGATAAAGGGCTTGCTCCAGAGGGCAAGCATGTTGTCATAATCGGCGCCTTTGCTGATGATTCAGCAAGGCCGTGGTTTGAAAAGGAGAGGGTGGATAAGGAGGAATATAAAAAGTGGAAGGATAAGACTGCTGATTCATTGATAGAGCTTGCTGATGAGGCTATACCAGGGCTCAAGAAAAATATTGTTGTAAAGGAGGCGGCATCGCCTCTTACATTTAACAGATACACATTGAACAGCATGGGCGCATCTTCTGGATGGAGCATGGATGCTGATGAGCAGAGTAAGCTGCCGCAGAGGTCGCCTGTAAAGAATCTTTTTCTTGCAGGGCACTGGACATTTAATCCCGGAGGCATTCCTTCTGCTTTTATGACAGGCAGAAAGGCAGCAGAGATGGTGAAAAGAGCGATAGTAAGTGAAAAATGAAAAATGAAAATTGTAAAATGCAAAATCAAGATTCAAAGATAATTTAAAAAAATGTCATTCCCGCAGTGTTTTTGAGCGGGAATCCAGAATTGTTCCTGCGAAAGATGGGAACTATACAAATGAACTGGATTCCTGCCTTCGCAGGAATGACAAACTTACAATTGCAATAGAGCTTAGTATGAAAAAAAACTATGATGCCATTATAATCGGCGCTGGAATCGGCGGGCTTACAGCAGGGGCTTTTTTATCAAAGGCAGGCAAAAAGGTTCTTGTAATAGAGAAGAGCAATATTATCGGCGGCAGATGTTCAAGCAGGACATGGGATGGATTCAGTTTTGATGTTGGCGCTGACTATTTTGCAAAGGGGATGCTGAAAAATTTTGCAAGGCTCGGCAAAGATGTTGCATTAAGGCCAATAGGCTTTTCAGTTAAGTCTTTTAACAAAGGAAAGGTGATGACAATACCGCCCGGACTTCATCTTATAAAAGAGCTTTCAGGATTCGGGATGAGCAAGAAGGAGATTGCAGGCTTTGGCCTGAGTATGGCGAGAGAAATACTTTTTAGGAGATATTCAAAGAGATACAAAACAAATGACAGCGTGATAGACACGATTACAAATAATCCATTATTAAGGAACATATTAAACATAGGCGCATTTTTTTCAGGGAGCCTTCCGCATAAGATGCCGAGCTACTGGTTCAATCTGCTCTTTGGAAGGACATTTGGCTATGATTTTCCGTTTTATCCAATGGATGGAGCACAAAGGATACCTGATCTGTTATCAGAGGTAATAAGAGAAAATGGAGGGGAGATCAGGACGAATACAAGTGTTGAAAAAATACTCATAGAGAAAAACAAGGCTGCCGGCGTGAAGACAACAGGTGAGGAGATAGAGGCAGATGTTGTTATAAGCAACAGCGGGATTCAGGATACTGTGTTTAATCTTATGAAGGGCAAAGGGCTTTCAACAGAATTTAAAAATAGAGTAAAAAAATATAAGCATGGGCTTTTGATGAACAGCATATTTACTGCATTTAAGACTGATATAGCTATGATGAATAATGTCCATCTATATTGCTATTTTCCGGATGATGTAAAAGAGATGTTTTCTACTTTGCACAAAGGCGAATTTCCGGATGACTACATCTTTACGCTCTCTGTGCCTGATGCAATAACAGGAAAGAGGACAGACGGATGCTGCACAGGCACAATAAAATTTATTACGCCGAGGGGCGAGGATAATAAAGAGATTATTTCAAAAGAGGCAGATAAGGTAATAGAGAGTGTGAACAGGATATTGCCAAATTTCAAAAAATCCATTGTCTGGAAGAAGATTGTTACATCAGAGGATTATGAGGATGAGATTGGCTTTGAAAGCTGTATCGCTCCTGTTGCAGAATCTATAGAATATAAAAAGATGAGCCATAAAATGCCAGTAAAAGGACTCTACAATGTTGGAGCAACTGTGCTGCCGAACGGCGGGTGTACGGCGTCATCTGTGGAATCAGGCAAAAGATGCGCTGAGGATGTACTAATTCAAACGCAATAAGTCCTGTTACATGATTTTGTAATGTTAATTTCTAA
>CAKKRA010000171.1 GCA_919902475.1 Nitrospiria bacterium | reverse complement strand
TTATCTTTTTTTATAATTTTCTTATCCTTTTCTGCTGTATTTTGGCTGCTGTTTGCGCTGGTAATTGTGCAGGAGACTGGCATAATAGACAAAATAATAAAGGAGATAAACAGCGGTGTTAGTATTTTTTCGAAAGGTGATTTCATGCTCCCTGCTACAAGCACTTTTAGAATATATTTATTTTCGCTCTTTGTCAACATACAAGGTTGGAGGGCGCTAATCTTCGTACTTCAATGATTTTATAACTGTTTCAATGAGCGGCTGAACCTTTTCCTCGTTTTTAACAGGATACTGGATTGGCACAGCAATCTTTTTTCCAGAAGAGTTGTAACCATAGGCAGCGTAACGAAAGGTAAGCCCTGCAAGGGTATAATCAAAGGTATATCCCTTGCGCTTCTTGTCTGCGATATTGCGTGAGGTCTTTTCCAGCTTTGTTACCGTAGAACCGCTTGATGACATGCCGTCACGCATCCCCTTGACAAGTGCCTCTGCGTAGTCCTCGCCAGAGAGTAATGGGATATCCATAACCTGAATCATCAGCAGAAGGTCTTCATATCCTTCTAAGGTTATGGTTATTGTGCCTTTTTCTTCTTTTTCTTTTATCTTCAGGCGATTATCATAATTAAAGGAGATTCCATGGCTTGAATAGCGGGCAGATTGTTCCTTTTCCCCTGCGCTCGCAGAGATAACAGCCATAAAAAGCACGAGGCAGATAAGTGCACACAACTTTATTATTGTTGAGCGCTTGGGCATTTATTTTACCCTTCCTTTCTTATCCATCTCTTTCTTATATAGATGGCAACTATCAGCATGCCGGCGCCGAACAGGAGAAGCGATACTGATTCAGGAACGCCTCCTGTGCTTCTGTTTAATTCCGCTGTTTTTTCAGCAGCTTCTGCTACTCCATGGCCAGCATAGTTTTGAAAGATTGAATTTGCAAAAGCATGTGCATTTAAGATAAGAACGATTAAAATAGTTATTAAAGCAATATTAGTATATTTTTTCATTACCATTCCCCTAATCTCCTAATACTTAAAAAATAAGCAACAATCATGCCACTTTTAATGAAGCGGTAGAAGTTTTGTAACTATTTGAATTTTAAAGATTTTAAGATAGTGTGTTATTGCGGGGTATTTAGGAGAAAGCTATCTTGTTTACCTTTTTAGGAAAAAAAATACCATTTTTTTCTATTTCTGTTCCTTTCTTTTATCCTTACACAAGGCCGCCGACTGTCAAAGATTTTATCCTTAATGTCGGCTGTGCATCAGCAACTGGCACGCCTTGACCGTCTTTTCCGCAGGTGCCTATGGAAAATCCCAGATCATTTCCCACGATATCAATATCCTTTAATACCTCTGGGCCATTGCCTGTTAATGTTGCGCCGCGCACAGGCTCGCCTATTTTGCCGTTTTCCAACAGATAGCCCTCGCTCACCTCAAATACAAAGTCGCCGTTTACAGTATTCACCTGGCCTCCGCCCATTTTTTTTACAAATAGTCCTGATGAAGTAGATTTGATTATATCCTCTGGAACAGATTTACCCGGCGCTATTAATGTATTTGTCATCCTCGGAATCGGGCGATATTTGTAGGACTCTCTTCTGCCATTGCCTGTTGACCTCACGCCTTCCTTCATTGACCAGAGCCTGTCATACATGTAACCTTTTAAAATGCCGTTCTCAACAAGAACAGTCTTCTGCGCCTCAACACCCTCATCATCAAATCTGAAAGAGCCGCGCTTGTTCGGCATTGTTGCATCATCAATTACAGTAATAATCGGAGAGGCGACCATTTCCCCTATCTTTTTTGAATATACAGAAAGCCCCTGCATTGCAAGGTCTGCCTCAAGTCCGTGCCCTATTGCCTCATGTATCATTGTGCCGCCCGCATCTGCTGACAGAACAACAGGCATCCTGCCCCCTGGCGCAGGTCTTGCCTTTAGCATCATTACCGCCCTCTTTGCTGCTGTTTCTGCAGTATTCTCAATCGAATTTTCATCAAACAGCTCAAACCCGATCAGTCCTCCTATCGGCTCCTGTCCTGTCTGGATTATCTTTCCATCTATTGCAATCACCTGAATCATTGCGGTTGTATAAATTCTCTCATCATCTGTTATGTAACCTTCTGTATTGCCGATTGTTACATTCTGGAGCGTATCTCTATATACGACCAATACCTGCTTGATTCTGTTGTCTGCTTTTCTTGCAATCTCATTTGCCTTCTTGACAAGCTGCACCTTTTTATCAGTGTCAACCTCATCAGGCCTTTTGATTATCCTGAAATCTATAGTTGGGTTCTTTTTTCTAAGGTCAATATCAGCGCCATTGTGTTTGCCCTTTACAGCAGCGCTGACAGTATTGGCCAATTCAAGAAGTGAATTATCTGACAATTCATTTGTATAGGCATATACAGTCTTGCTGTCAAAGATGACCCTTATGCCTGCGCCATGGTCAATGCCGGAGACGACCTTTTCTATCTTGTCGTCCTCAAGATGGATATATGTCGGCTGTGTCCTTTCAATATAGATGTCTGCAAAGTCGCCGCCGTTTTTAACAGCCTCTTTAAGGACTTTTTTTATTAAGTCTGCGTTTATTTGTTTCACTTTATAGTCACCCTTATTCCCCTTTTATCAATTCCTCTGCAATCTGCACTGCATTTAATGCAGCGCCCTTTCTTAGATTGTCGCCGACAATCCACATATTTATCCCATTTGCAATTGATTCATCCTCTCTTATTCTGCCAACATAAACCTCGTCCTTGCCAGCGACATCTATTGCAAGGGGATAGACATTCTTTTTTGGCTCATCAAATACCATCACGCCGGCTGCAGTGGATAATACTGCCCTTGCCTCATTGGGTGTTATCTTCTTTTCTGTCTCTATATT
>CAKKRA010000170.1 GCA_919902475.1 Nitrospiria bacterium | reverse complement strand
ATGTGCTCAATGGTCTCCTTGTGCGTGTAATAATCAAGTATCTTCTGCTTTTTTATAATCTGCTGCTTCTCTTCCTGTATATATGTTATGCACTCCTCATTCAGGCTTCCGTTGTTCAGGCTTACAGCCTTTCTCACAACGCGTCTTATATTATCCATGGAGAGGCCTTGAAGGGATTTATATAATACTGCCCTTGTAGAGGCATGCCATTTCTCCGGAATGAGCTTTCCGAATGTCTTTATGACCATCTCCTCAATCTCATTATAATCAGGAAGGGAGAGCTCAATTACTATAATATCCTCTTCCAGTTCAGGCGGTATCTCTGTAAGTGTCGGCGAAAGTATGCAGACAGTATTTATGGGACTGTGCTCGTCAATAATAGCAGGAATGTCCCTGAACTTTCTTAAGAACTCATGGGAGCTAAAATAGCCGGCAATGTCTTTTAACAGAAAAAGGTTATTCTCCTCTCCGCTCTTTTGTATCCTCTCTTCAATGGTGGTCAATACCTTTTCTCTGCCTAACGGCTCCCATTTCTTCTTTTCAGCGCTGTAAAGCCCCCTTGATACAGACCATGACCAGAATTTAAAGCCTGCTGCCCTGCACATATCTTCAAGGATCTTTTCAACCCTGCGTTCCTCAAATGATACAAGCCACAACACAGGATACCTTGACTCAATGTGGATTTTTATCTCTTTTTCAAAGTCCCTTGCGTTCATAATGTCTCTATTTTAGCACATGAGTATAAATAATTACCAGCCAGATTATAAAAAGAAGGATGCCGAGGCGGCTGCCGTATTTGTATGTCTTCTGATTCCTCACAGACAATATCTTTCCGGCAATCACTGTAAGGCCTGCAATCCATCCGATTATCGGCCACATCATTAAATCACCGCCCTTCCTCAGAGATAATACAGCCACAATAAGATATATCAGGCAGGCAACATAGCCGTTTAGCCTGTGCATGCTTGCCATCATTATGCCTGCCTTCTTAACAGACTGTAGTCCGCTTATCAGGCTCACTGTTGCAAAGATAAGCCCCAGTGATACTATAATGATATTTATCTCAAACATAATATTCACCCCGCTAATGCAAATATTGAATAAATCTCCCCTCACCCTTCCCTCTCCCCACTGGGGAGAGGGTATCATTTTTATTTCCTCTCCCCTCTGGGGAGAGGATTAAGGTGAGGGGGATGCGATGTTCATTTCTCGCTGTAGATAAAACTAAATATCTTTTTTTGGACAAAGAAAAAGATGATTCCCATATACACTAAAATTGCAGGGAGTATAATATAAATATTTGACCAAATAGTGTTGTCAATCAGGGCATTCTCTTTGGAATCGCTGATAACAAGCCCATAGGTGTTTCTCAGGATGCTATTCTCCTTCAG
>CAKKRA010000169.1 GCA_919902475.1 Nitrospiria bacterium | reverse complement strand
ATCTACTTTTAAATTTACCCTGATAAGCCCGCCGTCTTTTTTATAAACAGAGGAGATAGTCTGCATTTTATCAGATGGCTCATGCACTGAATATATCCAGTTATCTGATTTGTAATAATTAATATTTTTATTGTATAAAGCTTTTTCATTCTCTGTCAGGCTGCCTTCTTTTAGTGAAATGCCGAATGCCTCTGAAAAGGCAATTGCGAGTGTCTCCTTTATTTTATCTATAGACGGGATGTAGCCAATTTCATTTTTAATGGATGTAACACGCTCTTTTGCTGAGTTCAATCCCTTAGCAGTAAGTTTTTCTGTTGGTATGCGAAGCGCCTTGAGCATGGCCTCTGCATCAAAGTCAACAAGTATAGTCCCCTGATACAAAAAGGCATCACCGTCAAATACACCGCCTGTGCCTGATATCTTTTTCCCGTTTACCTCTATATCATTCCTTGGCCTGAACTCTGCATTAATGCCGAGCCTCTTTAATCCTGATGCTGCTGCATCACAAACCCTTTTTGTGAGCTCCTGAATATTTATATTTCCAAAATCCCGCCTTGATGCAATTACCTCCCAGCCGAGCTGTGTTGTATCAAAATAGATTGCGCCTCCGCCTGTAATGCGCCTGTTAATATCAATGTTTTTCTCTCTGCAGAAATCTGTTCTTATCTCTTGTTCAACTGTCTGATGAAAACCAATTAATGCGCATGGGGAATTGAATTGAAGAAAGCGGATGGTGTTTTTTGAAATGCCTTTTGATTTTGCCTCAAGGAGTGCAGCGTCTAAGGCTATATTTTCTGCTGCTGATAAACTCCCTGTATCAAGCAAGCGCCAAGTAGACATTTATATTTTCCTTTGAATCCCCCTCACCCTCCCCTCTCCCCAATGGGAGAGGGTATTTTCACTTTTTCACTACTTTATCTTTTTACACTCAATCTTTTCTCTCTCTATCTTCTTCCTGTAAGCCTCTACTGCTGCCTTGCCAGTAAGGAGCTTTGCCTTTGCAGTTTCCATATCAACGCATTTTAATCTGGCAATCCAACCGTCATTATATGGGCTTTTGTTA
>CAKKRA010000168.1 GCA_919902475.1 Nitrospiria bacterium | reverse complement strand
ACAGTTTCTTCAGGATGTCGTTCGTTGCGGTAATAATGTGGCAACCGATCGAGTCAGCATGAAAAATGTTAAGCAGCTCACGCGGGCTGGCCCAAATTAGTTCGGCTTTAGGCCTGGCGCGCATGATTTTAACTGCTTCCGCCATCAATGGTATTGGATCACGCCCGGTGTCGGCGATGCGTCCGGCAAACACCGAGATGATCGCTGGAGTGTCCGGCGCGAGACACTTCGTGATGCGCTGCACCTGATCGAGCGACATCACTGCGGTAACGTTGAGCGTAACACCGGCCTTTGACAGACGCTCAATCAGGGGGCCGGCAAATTGTCTTCTGGTATTGGTAACCGGAATTTTTACGTTTACGTTCTTTCCCCATGATGCGATCTCGATCGCCTGATGTTCCATCGCATCAAACTCGTCGGCGAATACCTCGAACGAAATAGGTCGGTCCGGTATGGCTTCCAACACCTGGTGGGCAAATGCCTTGTAATCCTGCACGCCGGCCTTGCGCATCAGTGTCGGATTGGTGGTAAATCCCTTGATCATCGGGTTGGCATACATCTCCTTCATGCCGGCGAGATCGGCGCCGTCGGCAAAAAGCTTCACCTTTAGATTTGCAATCGTGCTCATGATGCAAGTTCCCCTCGTGTATGAGTTTCCTGAAGAATAAGCCTGCCCGCTTCTTCCAATGATCCGACCACCGCGTCTGGATTCTCGGCGCGTCGTTCCCGATATTCATAATCAATAAAAAATGTGTAGCAACCGGCAGCTTTCCCCACCGCCACATCACGCCACCGGTCTCCCACCATGAAGCTGCGTGAGAGATCTATCTGCCACTCACGCGCCGCGTCGAGCAACATTCCCGGTTTGGGCTTACGGCAATCGCAGCCATCCGCATCCGTGTGATAACACGCCTTGATGTCATCGCATAATCCCGCGGCGCGCAATTTATCGTGCATCGCCTCCACCACTTCTCTACGCTGGGCACCCGTGGCGACGTCGGGCTGGTTCGTGACGACGATGATCAAAAACCCGGCCTTGCGCAGCGCGTGGATCGCACGCTCTACCCCTGGGAGAAGCTCGAATTCCTCCAGCATGGCGGGAGGATACGGCTTTCCGTCACGCACTATCGCGCGATTAATAATGCCATCACGATCGAGGAATACCGCTCGCTTCACATTATTTCCACGGAAGATTTAGTAACGAACTCTTAGTCAAGGGATACGCTTTTTACAAGGCTTCCTATTTTGGCAACGTCCCTTATGTCGGAGCCACGGTCCGTGGCAATTACTTTAAAGCTTGGGAGGAGACTGCGTTGCATGTGCCGGCCAACGAAACCCGTGCCGCCAATCAAGAGCGCGGTCTGCGTCATTGCTTAACTTTCAGGCCTGTATTACCTGCCCAAACAAACAAGCCACAACACGTGTTTCATAATACCGCTTCGGCAATTGATTGTGTCTCAAC
>CAKKRA010000167.1 GCA_919902475.1 Nitrospiria bacterium | reverse complement strand
TCTTTTTCCATGATTTGACGATATATCTCCTTTGTCCTTGCTGATGGTTCTGTATTCAGTATGGCAGTCATGGCATTGTAGCATTGATGATACGCTGCTATCGCCTCTGCCTTTAACCCAAGACGCTGATAGCAGAGCATAAGAGACTGGTAAATCTCCTCGCATAGATTATTCACCTCTATCCCCTTTTGATAGAGCTCAGCAGCCCTTTTTATGTCGCCCGCATCTTCATAGTATCTGCCTGCCCTCCTAAGCAAACGGGTAAATTTGCCATTAAGCCGTTCGCGCAAAGAGAGCATGTATGGCTGCCTGTCTTCTTTAAGAAAACTGCCTTTATATATGTTTATTGCCTTTTCAGAGAACTGAATGGCCTCTCTTTGTTTATTTTCATTCCATAAGCCGTCTGCCTTGCCAATAAGCCTCTCAAAATTCCATACATCCACAAAGCAGTATCTGGAATCAAGGGTTACAAGGCCTTCCTGAAGCCTTATTGCCTTATCATTTCCGAGCAGCCGGCGCAAACGGATTAGCGTAACCTCAAAGGATTTGTGTCCTGCATCGCCTTCTGCCTCTGGCCAAAGCAGGTCTGTTATTTCTCCTTCCTTTACTTCTCTTCCTCCAAGCGAGATGATGGCCTTGAGCATTTCAAGGGGTTTTTTCTGCGCCTTTTTAGAGGATTGGAGCGGCTTGTCATCTATCAGCAGACCAAACCTTCCGAGTGTATGTATCTTTATTTGCCATGGCCAGAGCTCTGACATAAATCCCTCCGGCGAAATAAGCCCGCGTTTTTTGATAAGCATCTGGACATAGTCTGTCTCAATGTTGTGCTCAAGGGCTTTGGCGCAGAGGCGGGACATAACAGAGGGCAGCCAGCCTAATGTGTTCATCAATCCTTCTTTCCTGCCAACAGCCATACCCAGACGAAGCGACTGAACTGCGTCTGCCTCATTCCCAAAATCCAGGTCAATTTGCGCCGCAGTCATCCGAGCCATAAATTCAAGCACCCTGCTGTTCATCTCCCTTGCTTCATTCATGGCAGCATGAACATCTTGTAGCGCCTGCGTGCTGTCACCGAGCCGATGGTAAACCTGTGCGCTTGTCAGGAAGAAGAGCGCCTTGGTGAATGGCACAACGAGAACATCCTTCATCTCCTTTATCAGAGACAACTGCGTGTACGCCTTCTGTATATCGTCCTTTAGAAAGGCATGCCAGGCCGCAAGGTAGTAGTGGTATCCTTTATCAAGCGGCCGTGCAGCCGGGAGTAATTGTTTCAGTCTCCCAAGAAGATCTTCGGTCTTTGCCAGGTCACCCAATGTCAAGGCAGCAGCAATCCCATGACAGAGAAAATGGAAGTCCCAGATACGCACCCCAGTTCTTTCTGTCAGCGCCATCGCATCCTGCACGATCTGAAGGGAAGCCTGCGCATCGACTGAAATCAGCCAGCAATATATCGCTTCTGAAAGTTTCACCATAATCTGCTGAAGGGGTGTGGTTTCAGTCGCCTTCACTGCATTATTGAGCAATTGCATTACCACCGTTGCCTTGGTGAATAGCCCCCTCCACATGTAGTAGATAAAAAGGTTAACGGCTGCCTGAAGGCGGAGGTTGATGTTTATGTCTGTCTGAATCAGGTCAAGCAAGCGGTCAGCCCAGTCTGTTGCATCAGGACGCATTTGAGGCAAATAATTGGCCTCCATGATCATGCATGCTGCAACCCGTGCCTCCAACTCCAGTGAAAGGGGCGAGCGCAGCTTTTCTGGCAGGCTATCAAAGGCTTTAAAATAGCGTATTGCCTCTCCGAAGTTAGCAGATTCGTGAAAAATGCAAAGCACAAGCTCTGACCAAGCAAGGAGCGTGCCAACAGGGTCATCATCAGCCTTAAAGAGCGAAAATGCCTGCTCAAACAGGCGCCGGGACACGCCAGGATTAAATGGCAA
>CAKKRA010000166.1 GCA_919902475.1 Nitrospiria bacterium | reverse complement strand
CTATTCAAAAGAGTGTTATATTCTGAAACTCGATATCAAGGGCTATTTTATGGCAATGAACAAAAAAATAATTTATGAAAAAATCGCCTCTCTTTTAAATAAAGAAAAAATGAAACATTCGTTTGATTTAGCATTAACCCTGCATCTTATAGAACAAACCCTATTTAACAATCCCACAAAAGACTGTATAACAAAGAGCAGTATGTCTGATTGGGAAGGTTTACCGCCAACCAAAAGTCTGTTTCATGCAAAATCCGGTTGCGGCTTGCCAATTGGCAACCTGACTTCTCAACTGTTTGGCAATATATACCTGAATGAATTTGATCATTTTGTAAAAAGGGATTTAAAAATCAGGTTTTACGGCCGCTATGTTGATGATTTTGTGTTGATACATCCCGATAAAAATTATCTTGCTTCAATAATACCGGTTATGAAAAACTTTTTATCTGACAACTTACAACTTGAATTGCATCCTGATAAGATTTATCTGCAGCATTACAGCAAAGGGGTAAAATATTTGGGTGCGGTAATAAAGCCTCACCGTATTTATATGGCAAACAGGACGAAAGGGAATTTTTATCAAAGCATAGAAACATGGAATATAATCATTCGTGCTGAAAAGAAACTGACAAAAGAAGAACAGGATGGATTTCTGAGCAGCATGAATTCCTATCTGGGTATAATGAAGCATTACAAGACATATAAATTGCGTAAAAAAATGCTGAAAGAAAACCTGTCGGCCTATTTCTGGAATTACTTTTATATTGGAAAAAACTATGTGAAACTTGTAAGGAAAATAAAAAAAGTGCGGGGGTTAAATTTCTTTTTATGTATGGCCTGTTCGTGCTGGACAGTAGGTTATTTGGGGTGAGCAATTCTTGATAAGTCAAGGGTTGCCCACCCACTCTTTGTTTTTGGCGCTTTCACCTTTCCTCCTTTACTTTTTTCCCATTTTCATAGATAATACAAACAATTGAGGAATACAATCAATTCTGAGAGAAGGGCAGGACGATTGATTTATATTGAAGAAATTAGAGATTTTGTGCAGAATGAAAAATACGAGTTTTACAGTCATGCCATTACAGAGGCAAAAAAGGATGGAGTTGAACCAGAAGATATTATATATGTGTTGCTTACTGGTAAGATTATAGAGAGATATCATAGAAGACATAGGGTTTTGGTCTATGGAACAATGCTGAATGGATTGCCATTGCATGTTGTTTGTGATTATTCAGACGAAGATATAATGTATATTCCTACAGTATATATTCCATCTGAACGGGAATGGACAAACAATTATCAACGCAGAAAAAAAGGAGGTAAAAGATAATGTCTCCTAAAGAGAGAAGATGTCCAGAATGCAAGGGTATTGTGAAAGCAGGGAAGACTGATCTGGTTTACGAATTGGCAGCCGTTAAAATAACGGTGAAGAATGTCGCTGCCAATGTGTGCAGTAAGTGTGGTCAGTCCTTTATCTCTGGACGAGCGGCTGAAGAGGTAAATCGTTTAGTAAATAGGGTTATTGAAGACATTAACAGTTTTGTTAAGACACAACCTCATGTTAGTAAAAGACGAAAAGAGGTTGCTATTGCAGTATAGCATCTCAGGAAGCCTTAACACCCCTGTTTTAAATTTTTATTATGCTGAAAATTTGTTTTGGTTGTTTTAAGCTTTTGAGTTTACAGGAGGACAGGCTTGATTAGTGTTAACGAACAGATAGAGATTATAAAACATGGCGCTGTTGAGATAATTACTGAAGAAGAGTTAAAAAACAAACTTAACAAGGCAATCAAGGAAAAGCGTCCATTAAAGGTTAAGGCGGGGTTTGACCCAACAGCGCCTGATATTCATCTTGGCCACACTGTTCTTTTAAATAAGATGCGTCAGTTTCAGGATCTGGGGCATGAGGTAATTTTTTTAATTGGCGATTTTACAGGAATGATAGGCGACCCGAGCGGCAAGTCTGAAATGAGGCCGAGACTGACAAAAGA
>CAKKRA010000165.1 GCA_919902475.1 Nitrospiria bacterium | reverse complement strand
TGCTACGCTTGAAAGAAACGGGCTCTGGCCTGGTGAAGACGGCAAAGGCCGCTCATGCTGGATGTCATACGGATATGTTATTGCTAATGGCAAGTCTGATGTCATTGCGCTCCACGATTGCGATATTGTAACCTATAACAGGGAGATGCTTGCAAGGCTCTGCTATCCAGTTGTAAACCCACACATAGATGTCGCATTTTGCAAAGGCTATTACAGCCGGATTACTGACAGGATGCACGGAAGGGTAACAAGGCTACTTATCACACCTCTAATCAGGTCTCTCCAGAAACTTGTCGGGTATCATCCATTTCTTGTTTTTATGGACAGTTTTAGATATCCACTTGCAGGCGAGTTCTGCATGATTACTGACTTAGCGAGGGTTATAAGGATACCCTGGGACTGGGGTCTTGAGGTTGGTGTGCTCGCAGAGGTATTCAGAAACTATTCACCTCGCAGAGTCTGTCAGGTGGACATAGCAGATAATTATGAGCACAAGCACCAGCCCCTTTCTGCTGATGATGCAAAGAAGGGTCTGATGAGGATGTGCGTTGACATATCTAAGTCTATTTATAGGATTCTTGCTGCTGAGGGTATAGTATTCTCTGAAAGCCTGTTTAAATCCCTTGAGGTTGCCTATATGAAGCAGGCAGAGGATACTATGCTGAAATATGAGGCAGATGCAGCAATAAACGGACTTGTGTTTGACAGGCATGAGGAGGCAAAGGCAGTAGAGGCCTTTGCCAATGCCATAAAAAAGGCAGCGCAGATATTCATAGAAAACCCAATGGGCACACCGCTTATTCCGAATTGGAACAGGGTTGGCTCTGCAATACCGGGCATACTTGATATGCTAAAGATAGCAGTGGAGGAGGATAATAAATAGTGAAGGAAAATATTTTTAAAAAGATAGCAGAGCTATCACACACGCATTATAAGAAGGTTATAATTGGCAGCATTATATTGACACTAATATTTGGTCTTTTATCATTAAGGCTTCAGCTTGCTACAGACATTGTGAACCTCCTTCCGTCAAAATCAAAGGTTTCAAAGGATTTTATGGGCGCAATAAAGGACTTTGGCACCCTTGATTTTCTTGTGGTTGTTGTTCAGACAAAAGAAGACCCCTCAACCCAGCCTTCTCCCCAGAGGGGAGAAGGAGCAAGTGGATTAAAGCTCTTTGCTGATGAATTTGCAAAAAGGCTTTCAGCTACAAACCTTCTTAAAGGGATT
>CAKKRA010000164.1 GCA_919902475.1 Nitrospiria bacterium | reverse complement strand
CATTGACCTTTAGTGAAAATACAATATCAAAATCCTCGGGCATTGAACCGCCTTTGGCAAAGAATCCAAGGTCGCCGCCCTTTGCCTTGTCAGGTGTAAGGGATTTCTCCTGCGCCATTTTTGCAAAATCAGCGCCTGACTGGAGCTCTTTTCTTATTGCTGCTGCATCTTCCTCTTTTGCTACCACAATCTGCCTTACCCTTGCCTCCTCTTTTCTGTCAAACTCTCCTTTGTGAGTATTGTAATATTTTTTAAGCTCTGCATCCGGGATATTTATCTGGCTGTCCACAATTGCCGTAAGGGCCTTCTTGATAATCAGGTCCTCCCGAATACGGCCCTTCCATTTATCATGGGTAAGATTTTCTGCCTTTAGAATCTCGTCAAACTTCTCTTTTGGATAATCTGCCTTTATCTTTTCAACAGCGTCATTCAGCTCTGCATCGCCTATTAATATATTTTTAGCCTGCGCCTCATGCAGGATAAGCCTTCTCTCAATCAATTGATTCAGGAGGTCTCTTTTCAGATTATTCAACTGCTCCTTATTATCCTTTATCCCGAAATTGGCTATTGTATCTTTATACAGTGAATTAAATTCTCCAAGTGTTATTGTCTGATTGTCAAAAGAAACAATTATCTTTTTAGAATCAGATTTCCCCCTCTGACAGCCGGGTAAAAATGGAAAAATAACAAGCAGAAATAAAAATATTGCAAAATGCGGATTGTAAATCTTAAATTTTAATTTTTCATTTTGCATTTTTTAATTTGCAATTCCTGTTATTTTTTGCCTTCTGGCGCCTTCGGCGCCTCTGACAGCTTCTTTAAGGCGTCCTCTTTAATAACAACCTTTGCCTTTGACTTTAGCTCTTTAACCTTATCATTAAGGGCAGTCTGCCTTTTCTGCTTTACAAGTTTATCCTGCAGCTTGAACTGCAGTTCATTGTCTATTGCAACCTTTTTATTTACTGTCCTTGAGACAATCTTTATCACACTGACTCCAAACCGCCCCTTTAGCTTGCCGCTTTCGCCAGCCTTTAATGACAGGATAACTTTTTCAAGCTCTGCTGCCTCTGCAGGTATCTCCCTTATATTAATAGGGCCCAAGTCTCCCCCTGTTTTGTTATTCCTTGTATCAAGGGAAACCTTGGCAGCAAGCTTTGCAAAGTCCTCGCCCTTGGCAAGCTTTGCGAGTACATCATCAGCCTCTTTTTCTGTCTTTACAAGTATGTGGCTTGCCTTTATCTCTGTTTTAATTGTATCCTCATTCTTTTTTATATAATCTGCCAATTCTGTCTCTGATACATTATTCTTCTCAATAACCTCTTTATTTAAATAGGTGTTGCGCAGCTCTGTGTTCTTGAATTCCTCAACCTTCTGAACAAAAGCGTTGTCCTTATCAAGACCCTTTTTCTTTGCATCCTCAACAATCAATTCAGTAGCAACAATGTCATCAATGATATCGTTTCTGGCCTGCTCCTCCGCAAGAACCTCGTGCATTCTCGGCGCTGCCTGTCCAAGCCTCTTTTTAATGTCCTCTATTGTAATCTCCCTGCCGTTTACAACTGCTATCACATCGCCTGATTTCTTTGCGCCATCCCCTGCGCATGATGCTGTAAAGGATGTCAAAAGCATTAATGCTGCAATTACAAACATAGCGTGTCTTCTCATAAAATTCTCCTTATTTTTAACAGATTTTGAATTATTATTTATATCATACATTACTTAATTCTTGCAAGGTAATTCTTAGCCTTTCAAAGAGTTCATCCCATCTTAAAATGGGGATCCTTAGCAAAAATGAGTATTCTGATGAAAATCTGATATCCCTTCCATATCTTTTTAGCAGTTTTTCTGCAAGACCCTTTTGGATTGCTGAGCCTTTTAAAAACCTAATCTCCACCCCTCCTGCCTTTGCCTCAATGCCGGCGATATTACTTGTAATGGACAGGGATTTTAACTCAATTATA
>CAKKRA010000163.1 GCA_919902475.1 Nitrospiria bacterium | reverse complement strand
TAGTTCTCAGAACAAGAGCGGATAAAATGATTTACCCTTTGTATGCCATAATGCGTGCCCTTGCCCACACGGCAGCTATAACTATCGTGGATGAAGCGCTTTTCAAAAATGGGTGAGATGTAGTTGTATATGAAATGATGAACAATCCTGTCGCGGAAATCTGCGGCAAATATTTCCCGCTTAACTGGCTTGTTTACTATAAAACAAATACTTTTCTTTGGTTGGTATTTATACGATATTATTTCTTCATGTAAAGCAAATAGATTAGATTCAAGATGTTTTTCAAAGGCAAGGGCATTGATGGTATTGCGTTTATTTTTTCGTGCATTAAAATATGCCTGAAATAAATCAGTTACAATATTTTGCTTATCAATAATAGCATTACCGGTAATATCAAATAATTGCAGCTGCATATTTTAAAAAAAAACCTGCCCGATAAACAGGCAGGCTTAAACAGGTATTTTTGCTAATAAGTCCCTGACACAGCGCACGCTAAAACCGTCGTACTTACTATTGTGGCTACGGCTTGCATTGGTGTTACTGTAGAACAGGTGACGGCTCCATGCGAGTGCTGCATTGATCTCCGTAGCCGACCACCAGAAACCGCTGAGGCTAATGTTGCTGAATGCCCCATTGCCGTAACGGAAACCACCTGGAAGCGCTGTAAAACCACTGCTGTTATCATCGCTTGTGCTGGAGCTGCTCCAATGGGCTGTTCCAGCTTCCTTCATCTTTCCGCCTGCCACATCTTCGCCTCCCAGATAAGTTGTAAGCGTTGTCCATTCAGGATCAGTCGGCACATGCCAGCCTGTGGGGCATACGCCGCCCCTGCTGTTACTGTTATCCATTACTGCATACCATGTGTATAGCCTGCCGTAGACAGGAACATTGCTTTCGTCATTATTATAAGCCCATTGGTATTTTGACGTGGAATCGTTTGGAATACTTGAGGTAGTTGTGGGTATAGCATCGCCGTTGCGGTATTTGGTTACCTTAAGGTTCTCTTTCATCCATTCCTGTGTGCCTATGGTTACTGTATTATAAACATTGCCGTCAATATCGGTTACTGTAGTTGCCCCACCGCCGCCATCTCCACTGCCGCTGTCTGAGGAACCTCCTCCGCTGCCCCCGCCGCAGGCGGTAAGGGTAATGACGCTGAGCATTGCAATTAATAATAAAAAGATTTTTGTTTTTTTCGTAAACATTTTTGTTTCCTCCTTTTCATATTGTTGATTAAGTTTATTAGGTTGATTATGTTGATTGCAATATCACTATTCAACTTAATCAGCTAATCAACCTGTCAACCCAATCAACTTGTTTTATACTGTTTCCCATTTTCCCTGTTTTTCCCTTTCTCTGTTTCATTTTTTACCCCTCACTTCCTTTAAAAGAGTGTCAAAGTAACATAGTGACAAAGTATCAAAGTAAAAGCTATGGCGCTCTGCTGTTTTGACTTTGTGATGCCTTTTTTAGCATGGGTTTTTGCTTTCATACCCTGGCGCCTCTACTGCTGTGCTGTTATCAGAGGCTTTTGCCTCTATAACATTGCTCATAAGCATAACTGCTATTAAAAGCATAATTGTCATTAAGAACTTTTTCATTGTTTACTCACCTCCTTTTAAAGAGTGTCAAAGTAACATAGTGACAAAGTATCAAAGTAAAAGCTATGACACTCTGACACTTTGAATCTTTGACACTGTTATTATGGTGATGAGTTTACCTTTTAATATGTCTCCTCACAAGCAACCAGGCGACATATTTTTGTCGCCTTGCCGACATCTTTATAATGCCGGATATATCAAGGAGCATCCTCTTTTTTGCCTTCTTTCTTCTTTTTCTTGCACTGCCTTTTTGCCCCAGCATACTCTGAAGCCATAATCCCCCATAACTCTTCATAGCTCCTGAAGGGCTGCTTTTGCTGGTTTTCAACTACCTCTACCATACCTACCAATTCCCTAAGGTCTTCTGGATTACGCCTATAAACCCGAATAATATAGGTGTCCATGCTGTTAATCATCTCGCCCTCCTTGTTATCTATTTACGCAGGCATCCTAACATGTGCAAGGTAACCGGAAGGTAACCGGAAGAAAAAAAGTTTTAAGGATTAATAAAAATAGTGAAATAACAAGGGGTTTGAGTTTAAAAAATATTGGAAAGAAATAAAAGAAATTTATCTTTTTTGTATGCTGTTATATATCTCCTCTCCCCCTGTATCCCCCTTTGCTAAAGGGGGATACAGGGGGATTATAGAGGGGAATAAAAAGCAGGTTAAAAACAAAAAGACCCTAACTATCCTCTCTTTAAAGAGAAGGTAAAATAGGGTCTTTAAATAGAAAGGGGCAGACTAATAGGCCTGCCCCTTTGATAAAGATATAAAATAAATTTGTTAAGACATAATTCTCTGTCTGTCTGTCTGTCTGTCTGTCTGTCTGTCTGTGCAAGATGGATACCATTAGATTACTCCTAAAGCTATTAATCTTTCTACAAACATTATATTTTATAAGGCGGCCAGACGCCTCCCCTTGACAGATATTATACCTCTCAAGGGACTATCCTATATTGTAAGCAATTACTGTGCCTGCTCTTGCAAAATTAAGATATTTTCTTGTTTCTCTTTATTTTCAATATATTAGGAAATTTGAAGCTTCAACCATTTGTTCTACAGTGTATTTTTTTACCAATAGTGTGGAGAATTTTACTTTTTCTAAGCAATTAAGTTCCACCCTACCACAAGATTTGATAAAAATAGGATATAGTAGGAGCGGGTTTCAAACCCGCCCCTACTTAGTCATACAAATAAACATCCACTATCTCTCCAGCCTCAATGCCTAATCTGTTTTCTGGAATCACAAGATATCCTGTTGCCTTGACAAGGGTGCTTATTAAACCTGATTTTCCGAGTATTGGCAAAGCAGTTAATTCACCATTTTCATTCCTTATTTCAATCCTGATATAATCCTCCCTGCCGCTTGCTGATGCAATATTTTTCAATAACCGCGCCTTTACCATTCTATCAGCAAACTCACCGTCCTTCAATGCTATACCTGTAATGCTTCTTATTACCCTTTTTACAAAAAGCCCATAACTGACACCAACTGCAACAGGATGTCCGGGCAAACCAAAAACAGGTTTATTATTAACAACTCCAATTATAGTGGGCTTGCCGGGCTTGATTGAGACGCCGTGAACCAATACACCGGGCTTGCCAATGTCATTTATAACCTTTGCAGTCAGGTCCCTTGCGCCAACAGAGCTGCCGCCGCTTAGAACAACAACATCAGCCTCTGACAAAGATTCTTCAACTGTCCTCCGCAATTCTGAGTAGTCATCCTTTATTATCCCTTTTTTAATTGGGACGCCTCCGTCACTATCTACCAGCGATGAAAGATAATAGGAATTTATATCTCTCACCTGACCCAATTTTGAATTTGCTTTTATATCAACAATCTCATTTCCTGTGGTGATTACAGCAACATTAGGTTTGGCATAAACAGCAACCCTGTCTATGCCTATACCAGCAAATGCACCGATATCCTGAGGCCTTATCTTATGCCCTCTTTTTACGAGCGCTTCGCCTTTTTTAATATCCTCCCCAGCCTGAACAACATTCTCACCAGGGGCGACTGAATATAACGCCTCAATGCTATTTTTATCAATTACCTGCGTATGCTCAAGGATTACAACTGCATCAGAGCCTTTTGGAAGCATGCCGCCAGTTGATATCTTTGCTGCTGTCCCTTTATTAATAACAACACCCAGCTCCTCGCCCATTAAGACCTCGCCAATTATCTGAAGATATACAGGAAGGCTCTCTGTTGCGCCAAATGTATCCTGCGCCCTGACAGCATAGCCATCCATGCTTGACCTATAAAAATCAGGAAGGTCAACAGGCGAAACAATATCCTTTGCTATAATTCTTCCTGCTGCGCTTGTGATAGAAATATCCTCTGATTGCAATGGTAAAATATTAAAATTTTTATCAAAAATCTCTCTTGCGGTTTTTACGCTGACAACCGCATCTCTGCCGAGCATGTCCTTCATTAAATCAACTCCATTTTTGAGATATTAATACAAATGTTATATGTATTGTTGTAGGGCAACCCTTTAGGGTTGCTTAAGCAAGGCTAAAGCCTTGCCCTACATCTAACATTAATTTAATTCGTTTGTATTAATAACACTTTTTAAAGGAGAGTGTCAAATGAAAATCAAGAATAAATAAGTGGAAGGCCTTATCTTTTTAATTGTGCTAATCGCTTTACTGCCTCTTTGTATACCTCTTCATCCCGTCTGAAACCGATCTTTATTACATAAACTAATGTCTTCTCTCCTTTGATTTCGTATATAACCCGATATTTGCTAACCTTGAGTTTCCACAATCCCTTAAGGTTCCCCTTTAGCGGCTGCCCATATTTTTCGGGATATACTGTAAGTTTCTTACGAATAGACTTGATGATCTTTTGCTGGTCAGCTCTGTCAATACTTTTAAAATCCTCCTTAAAGACAAGTTCATCAATCAGAACGGTATACACTATCTCAGCCCTACCCTTTTTTCTGCCTCTTCTAAGGCAATCATCTTTTTGTCCTTTCTTGCAAGCCGTTCCTTTGCAATATTGCCTAAGACAATATCCTCTATTTCGTCAAGCATCTGCTGCATCTTTTCATATTCATCATAATCTATTATAACCCCTACAGGTCTATTCCTCCTTGTAAGGATTACGCTGTGTTTTTTAATCTCCTTTAAGACATCTGCAGCCTTTGTCCTTAATTCTGCTACCCCTATGATGGCGCTCTCCTCTTTTACAGTGAGCATTTGAATCACCTCCTTAATTGCTATATTCAACTATACAATATAATCAGGCAAATTGTCAAACAGTTTATTTCACAACCGTCACCTTGCACCCTGCTCTCTTAGCAATTTTTGATGAAGTTGTGCCGAATATCTTTGCAAAACCTTTTTTTTCTTTTTCGCCAATAACTATTAAATCAAAACTGTTCTCATCTGCATACTTGATTATCTCATCTGCAGGATTGCCGTAAAGGGCAGCCATATTAAAATCTATCCCTTTTTCAGTCAGCGCCTTTTCAAGCCTGCTAAAGAGGGCTTTTTCCTCAGCATCTGTATACTCCTCCATATATTTCTGAAAATCCTTTCTTGCCCTGTGCGTTGAGAGCCAGTCAACCTCCTCGCTGAATCTGCGCCATATTGAGTCGCGGACATAGATTATAGCAAGGGGCAGTTTTTTCTCCGCTGCAAGATTAATTGCATAATCTTCTGCCTTTTTTGCAGATTCTTTGCCATTTGTTGCAAGCAGTATTCTTTGCACAAAACCCCACAAAATAAAAAAGGGATTATCAGGATGATAATCCCTCATGAAAATTAGAGCAGGTACATATTGCAATACGCCCCTGCAGAGATTCAAAATATAAAAAAAAGAAGATAATCTTATCCGCCTGGTATTTTCTTAAACAGCCATGCCATATCAAGCTGCTTAATCATTATCAGGCTCAGAATTACAACCATAAATGCTATTATTGTTATCCAGACATCTTCCTGCTGTAGTT
Organism: Nitrospiria bacterium; assembly: GCA_919902475.1. Classification (GTDB taxonomy): domain Bacteria; phylum Nitrospirota; class CAKKRA01; order 9FT-COMBO-42-15; family 9FT-COMBO-42-15; genus 9FT-COMBO-42-15. Next base: position 6,178 of record CAKKRA010000163.1, on the reverse strand, counting down.
TGTTTAGCGCCATATCATTTCCTTTCTTATAAGAAAATCATTATAAGGATCAATGATGCAAATGCCTTTACCAGCGCCGCAATAGAGCCTGCCCAGAATGCGCCGCCGCCTGCAACCTTTAAATCTGAAAACAAGGTATTGCATCCGATTGAAACAAAGCCGAATGCAAAGAACCAGTCAACTATCGGGTTAATCAATTTATAGTCCGCATCTGTTACAAGGCCGAATGACCTGACCAAAACAAGCACAAAGAAGCCAATAACAAAGATAGGAAACTTGGAAAAGATGATTTCTCCTATCTCAACCTTCTCGCCCCTTGCCTCTCTTCCAACATACCAGAAGGCAATAAATAATACAACAAAGGGTATTCCTATGACCCTGACTATATTATACAGGGTGGCAATATCCCTTGCCTCTTTTCCGTAGATGGATGCTGAAGCAATTACCTGCCCTGAATTAAGTATGCCTGTCCCTGCCCATGCGCCGAACTGGTATTGGGTAAGGCCAAAGGCAGAGCCTATGAATGGAAATGCAAAAAGGAATACCAAACCCCATCCGATTATTATTATTATAGAGGATGCTATCTCCGTATCCCTTGCCTTAACAACCGGCGCTGCAGCAATAGCAGCAGATACGCCGCATATTCCAACAGCAGACGCCAGCACGCCTGAGAATGAATCTGCCATATCAAGCTTTTTTCCGAGGAATAAGATTAAAGCAACTGAGCCAAAAACAAAGACAGCAATAATAAATAACCCTGTTATTCCTATGCTTGCAACAGCGCCGAGACCGAATCTTAATCCCATTATTATTATCCCGATTTTTAAAAGCGGCCTGCCGAGGCTGATTCCATGCATAAGATTGTCAGGTATCCCTATTAAATTCCTCCATGTCATTCCTGCAACCAAGAGGATAAGGACATAGTTCAAATGATAGCGGCTCATCAAATCCGGATCAACTGATTTTAGAAAACCGCCTAATAGCATTGCCAGCCATGTTAGGATGAGCAGCACAAAAAGCCCTGGCAAGTAATCAATAAACCCGATCCTTGCTGAGCCCCTCGCTGAAGCAGAAACATCCGCACTCTTTCTTGTCTGTATCCGCTCCTTTATAATCTCTGATGCAATCCTGCGGTGTTCGGGTTCAACATTTATCCTTTGTTTGCGCACCTCAAAGAGATTGCCACAGTTAGTGCATTTCACCTTTACAAAGTCGCGGTTTATTTTTCTGTCATCCAGATTATACGAGACATTACACCTTGTACATTGGATCTTCATTCCTCAGCACCTTTTAAAGGGGTTTTTGTTTAAATTTATCAGGTATTTATCAATGGTTAAGCGGTTTAAATCAATGTTGGTTATACTTAATTACCTGATTTTATTGTTAAAGATAGCAAGGAAGGTTATTTTTGTCAAGGAGAAATGGCAACTTTCTATTTGCATTATCCACTATTTTACGCTATTCTTACTATAAATTGTGTCTGTTATCTTTATCAGCAAATTCACCACAAGCATTCTTGATCATTTATCCAGAAGAGCAAGTTATCCATGATTACACCTGAAAAAGAGGAATATGTGCTAACAAAGGCTTATATCCCTGAGCATATAGTAAGCCTGATGACACTGATATCAAAAGGGGAGCCATTCTTAATCAAGGATTATCTTTACTTTAAAAATGACAACTGGCTGATCTTTATTGGCTATCCATTGGAAAAGAACCTTTCTGAAGAGGAATTTGAGGCCGCATTAATGGATGTTGTCAATAAATACAATCCTGAGTCCACATGGTTTATAGCCCCGGAAATACCCCATTCACTTCTCAATGCCTGCCAAAGAAGCGAGGCTGATGAATACTATAAGCTTGACCTGCAGGGATTGAAAATAAAAAGCAACCTAATGAGAATCAGCAGGAAGGCGTCAATGGAGGCGACTGTTGAAAGGGAAAAGGCGATCCTGAAAGAGCATGAGAGGCTCATAGCTGATTTTATAGAACTTGAGAAGCCTCAGGACATGATTAAACAGTTGTTTTTAAGCATCCCTGAATATGTCAACCATTCCAGCGCTGCTGTTGTTTTAAATGCACGCGACAAGGAAAAGAACCTTTCAGCCTTTTATGTGATTGATCTTAGCGCAGCGGAATTTGCCACCTATGTTGTAGGCTGCTATTCAAGAAAACACTATGTCCCCCATGCATCTGACCTCCTTTTTCTTGAAATGATAAATCTTGCAAAGGAGCATAAGAAGGGTTATATTAATTTAGGATTAGGTGTAAATGAAGGCATAAAAAGGTTTAAAGTGAAATGGGGAGGGGCGCCATTTCTTAAATATAAGTTTTGTGAACTCTCAAGTAAACGAAGCAAGGCATTTGAGTTTGTAAGGCTTTTTCCATCAAAATTTTGAGGGGAAAATGGTTTTTTTTAATACAGATGAAAGAGACCTGAAGATGTTATGGCAGGTTGAAAAGGGCAATGCAATATCTTACCTTGTAGGCACGACTCATCTCTTCCCATACAGCTTTAAGAAATCGCTTAATAGCCTTATTAAAAAGGCAAAGACCTTTGTATTGGAGGCGTCTGTTGATGAAGCCAACATGAAAAAGGTGATAGACAGCGGCTTAAGCAAAGAAGGCATGCCTTCTCTTTACAATGCCTTAAATGAGCAGACTATAATTAAAATCAACAAGGAGCTTGATACTGCCTTCCAGCGCTATACGCCATTCTTGTTTTCTATAAATACCATAAGTCCCGGTACTATTGACTGGTTGTCCCCTATGATAAAGGGATTAAAACCATGGATGGCCTTTTTTAATATCTTTGCCCATTATTTAAAAAAAAGGGGATGGAAATATATGATGGATGTGGATGCCCTAAAGATAGCAAAAAAACTTGATAAGGATATTCATTTCCTTGAGAGCATTGATGACCATATAAAGGCATTAGACGGGATCCCCATTGCAAAGATTGTAGCGTTTCTTAAGAAGATAGATGAAAGCGAAGAATGTGTAGCCAAGTTTGTAGACTGCTATACAAAAGGATATTTCACAGAATTGATGTCCAGCATAAATGGTTTTCCAATGTATTCTCCATCTATTATAGAAGAGCGGGACCCGATTTTGTATAATAGAATGAAGGTTTTTCTTGAGAGTGGAGATTGTATAATACTTGTCGGCGCATTTCACATGGCCGGCATACAGAAACTGCTTGATGAGGATGGTTATAGAACAAGAAAGATATGGTAACAGCCTCTGAAAAGGATTATATATACAATTACGCCTATGTGCCTGAACATATCACTGATTATGTTACCGCCATATCAGGGGGGGAGCCTTTTCTTATAAAGGATTATCTCTGCTATAATAGCAAAGGGGTTCTCATCTTTATTGGCTATCCCTTAAAAGGGGCATTTGTAGAGGCGGAAATAAAAGATGCGCTTGACAAAGCAATAGAGCAAGTCAGGCCTGAGCAGGTTGCCTTAATTGCGCCTGCAATCCAGCAATTAAAATATGAATGTTCAAAGGGCAAGGCTGATTCTTATTACAGGCTTGACCTTTCAAATATACACATAGGCCAGAAATTAAGAAATATGATAAAACATGCCTCAAGGGAGCTTCATTGTGAAAAGAGGCGGACGCTCGGTGATGAGCATAAGCAGTTAATCTCCGAATTCTTAAGCAGCCGCAAGGTTGATGAAGATACACAGCGCCTCTTTGAAGGCATCCCAAAGTATGTCTCTTCTTCTCCTTCAGCAGCGGTGTTTGAGGTCAGGGACAGCGCAGAAAGGCTTATTGCATTTGATATTGCAGAATTTAATTCAAAAGAGTATACTTTTTACCTGTTTAATTTCAGGTCGCAGAAATATCATGCATCAGGGGCATCGGATCTCCTTTTATACGAATTGATAAAGTCTGCTCAGGAAAAGGGGAAACCTTTTCTCAATTTAGGGTTGGGGATAAATGAAGGGGTAATATTTTTTAAAAAAAAATGGGGCGCTGTTCCATTCCTTGACTATAAATATTATAGCTGTAATCTATCTAAAAGCAGAATATCTGCTATATTCAGATTTTTGGAGGTAAGGCAATGAGTCTTTATCAACTTTTAACAACAGAGAAAAAACTCAGGATGATGTGGAAGGTAGAGAAAGATGGGAAGGCATCATATCTGGTCGGCGCTGCGCATTTCTTCCCTTACAGTTTTAAAAAATCTTTAAGCCCGTATATTAATAATGCAGAAACTGTCCTGCTTGAAGGACCGCTTGATGAGGCTAATATGAACAAGGTAATAGAGCAGGGAACAGGAGGGAATGAAAATAATAATTCCTCTCTAAACGGCCTCCTTGATGACAATGCAATTAATCAGATAAATAGGCTTGAATATATTCTCCCTTCGCCGAGCTACTATGGCACCTTCATGATGACCTATGGAGGACAGTCAAGAAATGACTTGCTTTACAATCAGATTAAGGATAAAAAGCCATGGATGGCATTCTTCAGCATCTGGTTCTATTTTCGCGCAAGAAATGGGTGGAGATATACAATGGACGTAGACGCCCTTAACATAGCAAAAGAAAAGGGCAAGGAGGTTCATTTTCTTGAAAAGATAGATGAGCAGATTGAGGCATTAAACGGCATACCTGTTGAGAGGATTGTAAATTTTCTTAAAATAACCAATAAATGGGATAAATATGGAAGGCGATATGTAAAATATTATCTTAAAGGTGATATAAAAGGATTGCTGTCAGGGGCAAATGACTTTCCAACCTATTGCGACTCTATAATAGATAAAAGAGACCCTGTATTATACGAAAGGATGAAACCCTTTCTTGAAAAAGGGAATGCGTTGGCATTAGTAGGGGTAACACACATTAATGGGATCAGGGAAATGCTGATTAAGGATGGATATACCGTTAATGAAATGGCTTGACCTTTTTAAGTCCTTTAAAAAACAAAAAACAAAACCCTTCTCAGCATGGCAGATTGAGCTTACCACAAGATGCCCTATTAACTGCAGGATGTGCATAAGGGAGAGGGCTGACAACTGGCTTTCTGGCGATATGAGGGTTGAGGACTTCAGGAAACTTACGCCTTATTTTAAGGATGTGGAGACCGTAATCCTTGAGGGATGGGGGGATTCCCTTCTTCACCCGAATTTTATTGAGATAATAAAGCTTGTAAAGGCAGAAGGCGCGCAGGCAGGCTTTGTAACAAGCGGGAGCATATTAAACAAGGATTATATCTCAGAGCTGATAAATGCCGGCGCTGACATTATCGGGTTCTCGCTTGCAGGCGTTACACAAGAAACGCACGGAGCTATAAGATTAGGCTCTGACCTTTTAAGCCTTACTGAACATATTCAAACCTTTATTGAGATAAAGAAAGAAAGAAATCTGCAGAACCCTAAGCTGCATATAATATACCTTGTGCTCAAAAATAATATATCCGAAATCCCCCGCCTCCCTCAACTGGCAAAGGAGATAGGGATTGAGGATATTGTCCTGACAAACCTGATTCATATAACAAATGAATGGCAGGAGGAACAGAAGGTGTATAGATGCAAGGGTGATACTGAGAGGGATTTTGCAGACCTCATTAAAGAGACAGAGGCAAGGGCCAAGGAGTTAGGGATAACCCTCAGGATGCATCCTTTGTCCCCTGTTGATGTAGCTGTGTGCGAGGAAAACCCTCTCAGAAATCTTTATATATCTGTAGACGGCGAGGTATCGCCATGTGTATATCTTTATCCACCTTTGCCATCGCCATTTAAAAGCATATTCTGCGGCAATGAATATATGATGAATAATTTGAGCTTTGGAAATATCTTTAAAGAACCCTTTGACAAGATATGGGACAAGGAAGGATATGCTGAATTCAGGCGCTCTTTTGAGCAAAGAAAAAGAAGATACGATGATGTTTATTCCTATCCAATAGACCCGAGAAAATTCAAAAAGCTTGAATCCCAGCCCCTGCCTGAGCCGCCTGAGCCATGCAGCACATGCCATAAGATGCTGGGGGTATAGTATTTCATCACCTCAACCAGAAGATTTGCAGGAGCATATGCACTGTTGCAACGGCTGCAATTGAAAAGGGAACGCCTATCTTCAGATATTCTTTAAGCACAATCTTATAGCCATGTTTTTCAAGGATACCGCAGGCAAAGACATTTGCAGCCGCTCCCACAGGCGTT
>CAKKRA010000162.1 GCA_919902475.1 Nitrospiria bacterium | reverse complement strand
AGTCGCCCCTTTTTCAAATTGCGCAGGTGAGCATCGGCGGCGATGGCATTGCCCCATTTTTAAACAGTCCAACCCTGTCTTTGCTCCCGCAGTCAAGCACAAACATTGCATCAAATCTGTTGTTGATTTCCTTTGCCTGTTTTATTTTTTTAGAATATGGCAGGAATTGAAGGTTTCTCGGAACAGGGTCTGTATTGCAGATAACAACGCTCTTGCCGAGTTTTTTTAAAATCAATGCCAGTGCAATCTCAGAGCCTATTGCATCGCCCTCTGGATTGATGTGGGTTGTTATTAAGAATCTTTTATTTTCTTTTATACATTTAGTAACCTTTTCAAACCCCATTACTCTTCCTTCTCCAGATCATCCAGTATCTTTACCATCCTGATTCCCTCTTTTATGGAATCATCTACCCTAAATATCAGTTCAGGGATATATCTGATTCTTAATCTCTTTCTTAATTCAGACCTAATAAATCCAACTGCGCTTATAAGGCCGCTGATGGTATCGCCTTTCTTCGCAGAATCATCCAGTATGCTAATATAGACCTTTGCATTTTTAAGGTCGTCTGACAAATCCACATGAGTAACAGTTACAAACCCAATCCTCGGGTCATGGATCTTGTGCATTATTATGTCAGCAATCTCTTCCTTTATCTGCTCACCGAGCCTGTCTGACCTTTTATAGCTTAACATTAAATTATCTCTATTTTATAATCTACTATCTCTACTACTGGTATGCCTTCAATAAAATCTATAACCTTATCCAGCATGGCATTTATATGGCCATTTCCATTGCCAATGCAGGATACGCCCAATATTGCCTTCTGCCACAATTCATTCTCATCAACCTCTGCAATAGACACATTAAATTTAGTCCTTATCTTATCCTTCATGCTCTTTAAAACCTGCCTCTTGGCCTTTAAAGAGTTCGCATCAGGGATATATAATTCTATAGTGCAAATCCCGACTCTCATAACCTTTGTTATTAATGCTGTTCAAATATTATTAAGGCTGTTCAAAAAGCCCCATATGCAAGGCGGAGCAAGGGGTCGCACCGCAGCATACATCATAGTATGTGAGGATGCGAACCCGAAGCGACAACGAAGCAGATGAGGCTTTTTCAACAGCCTTATAGTTTTGCTGCTATCTTATCCACCGCATACGCCTCAATAACATCCCCTACCTTAATGTCATTAAAATTCTCTATACTCATACCGCATTCATAGCCGCTCTGCACCTCTTTAGCATCATCCTTAAACCTCTTAAGGGACGAGAGTTTTCCATCGTATATCACCACATTGTCTCTCAAAACCCTGACGCCTGCGCAGCTTCGCAGAATAGAGCCGTCTGTTACATGGCAGCCTGCAATTGTGCCAATATTGGAAACGTTGAAAATCTGCCTCACCTCTGCCCTTCCAAGCACACGCTCCTTTAATGTCGGCTCAAGCAGACCCTCCATCGCTGATTTTACATCTGCAATTGCATCATAGATAATGGTATAGAGCCTTATATCCACATTCTCTTTTTCTGCTAAGGAAGACGCTTTAACCTCTGGCCGTATATTAAAGCCGATAATAATCGCATTAGACGCAGAGGCGAGCATTATATCTGTCTCTGTAATAGCGCCAACAGAGCCGTGAATAACATTCAATTTAACTGC
>CAKKRA010000161.1 GCA_919902475.1 Nitrospiria bacterium | reverse complement strand
AAACAATGCTGCAGTATAATGGGATAAAAAATATGTTTGACCAATTTTTTTTTCTTCTAAAAAGCTCTATACTGTGTCATAAACTACTGAGGCTCACGATATATCTAACTATACCAATGCAAATCCCTTTATATCATTAACTTTGAAAGCGCTGTTTACCTTCTTGCTTACATACAGCATCTTCTTGTGCATATTGTTTGCCTCTGGATATTTTGCAAGAAAATTATCCCAGAATCCGCCTCTGATAAAAGGTTTATATTCCTCCAATTTTCCTGCTGCCTTTAGTTCTTCAATAGCCTTTTCATATTCTTCAATCGCCTCTGCAGGCAATGCCCATTCCATCATCTCTTCATAGGATGCTGTTGGCAGATAAACCCTGCCTGTGGGAGGGTATTTATTTAGGAATTCGCTGAAGGTCATAAGATTAATCCAGTCAGAATTATCATCAAGGGCAGCAAAGAATTTCTCAAGCCATCTCTCCTCAAAGACCCATTTATATGTGCCGGGCCACACGCCGAATTTCTCTCCGTCGTCTGCATATGTAATGCCGATCTCCCCTTTTTCGTCTGCGGTTCTTTTTAGATATTCTATTGTCTCCTGAGGCAGCTTAAAAGGAATAAAATATCTGAGGGTTTTATCAATTGGAAATATTGCTGTTGCGAAATTTTCCCTTTCTGTAAGATAATAGCCATATATATCCTTATGCTTAAGCCCTGCATAGGTGAAGTGGGATTCATCAAGGATAGTATATTTTATATCTGAAGCAGAGAGTATCTTTGGCAGGGAAGGGTCCCAGACCCTTTCAGCAAGCCATAGTCCTGTTGGGTTATATCCGAATCTTTCTTTTATAAACCTTGTATGCAGCCTTATCTGGCCTATTGCGTCTGTCTCAGGTATCATCGGCAGAATTGGTTCATAAAATCCGCCTGTCAGGAGCTCTATTTGATTTTTACTAATAAGGGAATTAATCCTTTCAAAAAAATCAGGCGCATTAAATTCTATCCATTCCCATAAAGGTCCTGTGTAGTGAAGCGTGAGCCTTATCTTTGGATGACTTTCAAGGGCTTGGATGAAGGGGAGATAGGATTTTTCATACGAATCTTTAAACACACCGTCAAAATTTCCAACAGGCTGGTGATTATGTATGCCAAGGAGAAGATTTATCTTTGCCATTAAACCCTCCACATGATTCTTTCAAAATTTTCATCAGGCACAGTGAGCAGTATAAAACCCTTCTGGGGGTAGCGCTCTATTTCAATATCATTTTTTTCAAGTTTTATGTTTATCTTTACATTTTCCCCT
>CAKKRA010000160.1 GCA_919902475.1 Nitrospiria bacterium | reverse complement strand
CGTGAGCCTTGCAATATAAGCAGTAGGGCCGATGCCCAATGTAATTGCAGGCAAAATCATATTAGACCACCCCTCCCAGAGTGCAGGCGGAAATATCTTTAAGGAATGGGCAAATATGAGTATAAGCAGAGCTCCAAGCACAAAATGGGGTATAGTTATGCCAAGAACAGCAGTGAACATGGTGATTTTGTCTATGAATGTATTTCTGTATACTGCTGCAATTATGCCGAGTGGTATGCCAATGAATAATGGAATCATAAATGACAGAAGTCCTAATTGAAGAGACACAGGAAAGGTATCTTTTAATATATCTTTTACAGACCTGCCAAGATATTTATATGATGGACCCATGTCTCCAAGAACAAGGCTATAGATATAGATTGCAAATTGTTTATATATCGGCTTATCAAGAAGATACTTTGCCTCTATATTTGCCTTTATCTCTGGAGGCAGCTTCTTCTCCTTATCAAAAGGCCCTCCGGGAACTGTATACATAAGGATAAATGATATAAGGGCAATGATAAAGAGGACGGGTATGGAGAATGCAATTCTTTTTATCAAATATTTAATCATCTCTCTATCCTTACATCTTTTAAATATAAAATATCCATTGGATTCAGCCTGTAATCTTTTACATAAGGCTTAACAAGAACATTCTGCGCAGATATAAAAATTGGCATAATAGGCGCGTCAATTTCGCACAAAATCCTCTGTGCCTCATTATATAATTTTATCCTTTTCTCAGCATCCATCTCTATTGCTGCAAGCTCTATCAATTTATCATATCTCTTATTAGACCACTTTGTATTATTGTTTCCGCTCTCTGTTGTAAATAGGTTCATAAAATTATCAGGGTCAGGAAAGTCAGCGCCCCAACCGAGCCGAAATACTGCAGGCGCATCAGTCTTTAATCTTTTTAGATAGACCTTCCACTCCTGATTATCAAGCTCAACAGAGACATTTAAATTCCTTTTCCACTGTGCCTGCAAATTTTCCGCGACCATCTGATTCTCTGGACCAGTATTGAAGACCACACTCGCCTTTGGAAAACCTTTGCCATCAGCATAGCCTGCCTCTCTTAACAGCCTCTTTGCCTCATAAGGATTATATTTTAAGCCGACATCTGGATTATACGCCAGCATCCCCTTTGGTATCCATGATTCAACAGGCACCTCCCCTCCTTTTAAAATCTTTGGGAACTCTCTCCTGTCAATTGCCATTGAAAAAGCCCTTCTAACTCGCACATCATTAAACGGCGGTTTTGCAACATTAAAGCCATAATAATTATTTCTCAATATCGGCATATTCCTGTATTCAAGGCTGTCTTTATAATGTAAAATTGCAATTGGTGGTATTCCTACAATATCCAATCCACCTGTTTCATAGAGTGTTAATGCAGTTGATGTTTCGCCTATCATAAACAATTCTATCCCCTCAAGATGCGGTTTGTTAGCATAATATCTTTTATTTGGTTTTAACTCAATTTTATACTCATGTTTCCATTTATGAAGAATAAAAGGGCCATTGGTAACAATATTCTCAGGCTCTGTCCATCTGCTTCCGTACTTTTCAACAATATCCTTTCTCAAAGGAAATGTAACCATAAAGGTTGTTATGCTCGGAAAATATGGCGTGGACTTCTTCAAATCAACAACAAATGTATACTTATCAATTGCCTTTATGCCAACAAGAGAGAAATCCTTTACCTTTCCAGAATTAAACTCCTGCGCATTATTTATATCATATAAAAAATACGCATACTCAGCAGCAACAGAAGGCTCAAGCAGCCTATTCCATGAATACTCAAAATCATATGCAGTAACAGGCACACCGTCTGTCCAGAAGGCATCGTCCTTTAAATAAAAGGTATATCTCTTTCCGCTATTAGAAATAACCCATTTCTTTGCAATTGCAGGTATCGGATTCAAGTCTTTGTCAAATGCTGTAAGCCCATCCATTAGGTTTGTGATTACATGAAAGGAGGTGCTGTCTGTAGCAAGCGTCCAATCCAAAGTCGGCGGCTCCCCGCCAATATTCAGCCTTAATGTATTACTTCTTTGCAAGCTATTATTGTCAGAACAGCACGTAATAATAAGGAAGAAAAGGGATAGAAAATATTTCGGGACTGACATATATACTATTTTAATCTGCTGCCAAAATAAGTCAATGTTTTTTATCCCATTTCCTTGACAACTGATTGCAGCGTCTTGAAGATAAAATAAAAAAGCCCATCAGATAATATCTGATGGGCTTTCATTTTTAATCCCGGCAGCGTCCTACTTTCCCATGACCTTTCAGTCATAGTATCATCGGCCCTGGAAGGCTTAACTTCCGTGTTCGGGATGGGAACGGGTGTTGCCCCTCCGGTAAAGCCACCGAGAAACTCTAATCTAAAAATGCCGAATTTATCAGAAGCAAATAAATTATGGTCAAGCCTCACGACCTATTAGTACTGGTAAGCTAAAATCGTCGCCGATCTTACACACCCAGCCTATCAACCTTGTAGTCTACAAGGGGTCTTTAGGTATCAT
>CAKKRA010000159.1 GCA_919902475.1 Nitrospiria bacterium | reverse complement strand
GCCGCTGTCAATGCAGGAGAGCCTTGTTGTCTCTACATCAAATAATAGATAGCGTGAGCCTCCGTGAATCATGCCTCCGCATGCGCCTGTTGTGCCTGCAGAGAAGTCCTTTTTTTCTATGAGTATAGTCTTAAGCCCGCGGAGCGCAGCATCCCTTGCAATGCCTGTCCCTGTTGCACCGCCGCCGATTACAGCCACATCATAAATCTTTGACATTGGCTCCCTCTTTTCACCCTCCCCTTAATCCCCTCCCATCAAGGGAGGGGAAATATTAGAGAGACCCTCGTCAATCTGGAGTGGTTTTCTCTTTAATCCCCTCTCCCCTTGCGGGAGAGGGTTAGGGTGAGGGGTTCATACCACTGACATTATCCTTGTCAATCTTGTCAACTTAATCGGATGAGCAAAAAGACCTCTTATCTTCAATCTACCTGCAAACAGCCTCTTTATTATCTCACGCCCTGTTTCGTCAAGATAATAAGGAAATCCCATTATAATCCTAATCTTGCTTAGCTCAAGTATAGTTTCAGAATCAGCATCTATTTCTATCTCTGGATCCGCAGATGTCTTATCCTCTATCATAAGTTTTCCATCTGCAAATTTCAGAAATACAGAGACATCAATATCATTCGCAGAAAGGCTGACAGTGGTGTTAAGTTTCTGAAGGTCATTTATCTTCTCAGGCCTTCTTGCAATATTCTGCCTTAGCAACTCAAAGAGTATGTTTGCAAGTCCATTTTCTTCTGTGCCTTTGCCAAGTTCAATCATTGTCTTCACCTACTAATATCTTCTCACTATTATCTCTCACTATTAGCTACCATGCCTTCTCCAGTAATTTCAAAACCTCATCAGGCCCTGACGGCGTCCTCGGGTTATATATAATTGCCGGGTCTGCCATTGCATCCTCTGCGCAAACATGCAAACCCTCTTTTAATACATTAACATCACTGAGCCTTGTTGGAAGCCCTATATCCTCGGTCAGTCTTTTTACAGCATAAATTGCCATCTCTGCTGACTCTCTCTTTGTCTTCTTATGTATATCTATCTCTGCTGCCTCTGCAATCATGGCATATTCATCCTCGCACATATCTATATTATACTCCATTCCGTAAGGAAGTAAAATAGCATTCGCCACCCCATGCGGCACGCCGAATTTCCCGCCTACTGCATGCGCCATTGCATGGACAATCCCGAGCTGGGCATTGGAAAATGCTATGCCTGCTATTGTTGCTGCAATCTGCTGCTGGCCTCGTGCAGCAATATCATTTCCATTTTCAACGCACTGCGGCAGATATCTGAAGATCATCCTGATTGCCTGCAGGGCAAGG
>CAKKRA010000158.1 GCA_919902475.1 Nitrospiria bacterium | reverse complement strand
AAAATAGTAGCACCTTCTGCTCAGAGCAAACCTGCTGAAAGGCAGGGACGCAGAGCAACGAAGCTACGAAGACAGTAATGGGTAATGCGTAATGGGTAATAAAAGAATCTGCCCTCACTCTTTACGCATAACGCATCACGCGTGACTGTCTTTAAGCTAGTCGAGCCGCCAGAAGTTTAGATCCCTGATTGTATCAGGGACAAGCTTTTGGCGGCTTTTTGTTTTTTAAATTGATTACACATATTAACCCACTATTCCTCCCCTTAGTTAAGGGGAGGAGTAAGAGGAGGGGTTACACAGATAATAAATAAAGGAGGAAAGTTATGTTAAGGGGTCTGAGGCGCAAGAATTCAGGGCAAATGAATTTTCTGAGACAAATTCCAGCAATGTCAACATTGTTTGTTATAGCAACAGCTTTAGTATTTTTGTTATTTGCAGGAACTTCAGAGGCCGCTGATTACTATGTATCTCCGACAGGAGCGGCGACATGGGCTAATTGCAGCGGCACAACGCCGCTTAATGGAACATCTGCCTGCTCGTGGCAGACAGCGATGGCAAGTGCAGTGGCTGATGACATAGTATATTTTCGTGGTGGGACATACAATGTTGGTACAATAGGCTCACAAAGAGATTATGCTAATATGCGGCCGTCAAACTCAGGCACAGCAGGAAATCCAATAACCTTTATAGCATATTCAGGAGAAACTCCAGTAATAACTGGAACAGTCATAAATGGAAGTGTGGCTGCATATTTTGGGTGCAGTTATAATAATTACATAACATGGGATGGCTTTGCTGCAACCTTACAAGTATATTCAGGAAGTTATGAAACGCAGACATGGGGAGCATGGGGGTCTACATACTGCACAATTAAAAACAGCAATTTCACTGGAGTGAATGTTGGGTCCAGGGTTTATAATACATCATTTGTGAGGATAGTGGGTTCAACCTATTCTACAATTGAGAATAACTATTTTCACGATCTGATAGGCACTACTGGTGCGGTTAATACAGCGGGAATATGGTTATTTGAAGGAGATTATACCACGATTAGAAATAATACATTTTATAACACAAAGGGCGCAGTCTATGGAAAAGATGATGTATCCTCTGCTGATATTTATAATAACTTTGTTTACAACCCTACACTTGACGATGTGCAGGGAATTTATATAAACCGTAATGCAGGAGGCACTACTGTAGGATTTAATATATATCAAAATGTTATGGTAGGCTGCAGTATTGAGCTGGTAGGTGTTGGAGGAATAGTAAATAACTCAAAAATATACAATAACACTATTTATAATACTAATGGTAATGAGGGTGTATCTATTTCAAGTGGTGTGTCAAATGTGGAGATATTTAACAATATCATTTATGGGCCATCTCCGCTGTTAAGATATTATACTGCTTCAACTTATTCTTATGCCAATAATAATAGTTTTTATCGTTCGTCATCTTTTGTATGGAATTTAAATTGGACGACCAATTATACATCAATTGCATCATGGACAGCAGCAACAGGATTTGATGCAAACTCAATAACATCCAATCCGTTATTTGTCAATACTGGCGGTGCAAGCGCTGCTGACTATAAGCTTCAAGCCAACTCCCCTGCCAGAACCTCTGGCAGAGGCGGTAGTTACGCTACTGTTATGGGCGCATATATAACAGGCGATGAGATAATCGGCTATGACCCTGATGCTCCTCGTGTGGAGATAACATCTCCAGCAAGCTCTACAGTTACAACAACCGATACTTCAATAACCATTAGCGGGACAGCGACTGATACTCAGGGCATTGTAAGCGTAACTTGTAATAATGACCGTGGTGGAAACTGTACCTGCGCAGGAACTACGAACTGGACATGCAGCAATATTCCTTTACAGAGCGGCCAGAACATCATAACAGTTACAGCAACAGATGGAGACAATAAGACTGGCATAGATGCAATAACAGTTACAGTCTTAACAGGTGGCGGTGACACTCCGCCGCCATCATCAGGCAGCGGCGGTGATTCCTCTGCCTCTGGCGGCAGTGGGTGCGGGTTTGTAAAGGATGATGGCGAAGGGCTATCTTTTATATTAATGCTGATTATCACGCTGACATCTATAGCTATAGCAAGAAGATTTTCCAATAGGTTTAGCTATAACCTATAAGCTATAGTTAGCAATATGTCTTGTTAAATAAGCACCCGCAGGGACTAAGCGCCTTGCGGGTGCTTATGTTTTTGCGCTTGCAAAGTTCGGCATATTGGGCTATTATTTTATTAGATGAGTTATAATGGATTTTAAAGTTAAAGGTCTGAATGTCTATAAACTTAATTAGAGATAAAGTACGGAATGGAGAATATCGTTTTTCTGAACATGCAATAAAAAGAATGATTAAAAGATATATTGAACGTTCTGAAGTGGAAGAGGCTATTATGGCAGGTGAGATTATTGAGGAGTATCCTGATGATAAATATTCTCCAAGCCATCTAATTTACGGGAAGACAAAAAAAGGAAGGGATTTGCATGCTCAGGTTTCATTGCCGCCTAATGTTGTTGTGGTTACCACATACGAACCCGATCCAAATGAATGGATTAATTGCAGGATAAGGAGATAACTGATGAGTAAATGCGTTTTTTGTGGCGGTGAGATAAAAAAAGAACTGGTAACCTTTGTTTATGAAGATGCTGATAAATATTTTTTTGTAGAACATGTTCCTGCAGAGGTCTGTTCAAAATGTGGGGAAAGGACATTTTCCCCTGATGTTACCGATGAGATTCTCAAATTTGCAAAGCATAAGATTAAGCCTCAAAAAACTGTCGAGGTTCCAGTGTTTGATTTTGCAAGCAAGGGCGAATAAACTGGTTTTTTATTTTTGACCATAAAGCAGGCTTGATGTTTTAAAAATAATTTTTGTTATGACTTAATTAAACAGCTCTTCTGCTCAGAGCAAACCTGCTGAAAGGCAGTGACGCAGAGCAACGAAGCTAAAGAGGCAGTAAAGAAGTTTAATAAGTTGAGTAGGTTTATTAAGTTGATTAAGTAACAAAATCAACCCAGTAACTCAATAAACTTAATCAACCAGTCAACCAATTTACTGCATTCTCCATGCGAGTCGGGCCGCCAGAAGCTTGTTCCTGAAATAAAATCAGGAAAAAACTTTTGGCGGCTTTTTTATTTTGGAATATAAAGATTGAAGAAATATTACAGGAGGTAATTAAAATGCATATTAAAGTAAAATCTATTATTATAACGCTTTTATTCTTATTCACTGTCTATACCCCTGCCTATGCAACTGTTTATCTTAACCTCAACGCTGAAGAAGGCACGGTAGGCGCTACAGTCCCCTATCCACCATTTGAGGCAGTTAATACAAGCGTAGCAAGGGCAACATATCAGTCAAGTGGTGGTACCCCACAAGGCTCTAAATATTATCAATGGCAGACTGTTAATAGCCAGTTAGATCATCTTACAGCAATGTGGCTCAATAATAGCACTCCAATAACTAACATAATAGGAAACACATATTATCTGGCTTATTTCTTCAGATTTGACAGAATTAATGGTTTGGATATCTGGCACGAACTTAACGACCAGAGCTATGACAAACTAACTGACATTATGGGTAGTGGAGTCCGATGGACATTCAAGGTTGGCCAGCACGAAGCGGGATGCTATACACAAAATCAAGACCATCGCTTTACCGTAGGAATAGGAAACTCAGGCTATAATTTCTCCGGCCTTGAATGTGTTGACCAACTTATTCAGAATTCAAATGGATATAGCGCAAGCAATCCCATTCAGTTGACATATGAGGCATGGCACTCGGTTGTCATTGCTATTAAAATGTCATTTGATAATACCGGTTCAGTTACTATTTATATTAATGGGATAAAAGTCCTTGAATATAACAATATAAGAACAGTAGCAGACAGTTCCTCCACTCTAAGATATATATATATGGGCGGCACTATTGCTCAAACTGCTTATGATGCTCCGGCTCATTACAGGAAATTTGATGCATTTATGTTAACTGATAACTGGCAGGATATTATTGATGGAGGATATTTAAGCGGTGAAGGCGGCGATACTCAGGCGCCAACTGTACCCGATGGACTTTTAGCACAGGCCATTAGCAGCAGCCAAATCAATCTTTCTTGGGCAGCTTCCACAGACAATGTTGGAGTAACTGAGTATAGAATTTACAGAAACAACACGCAGATTGCTACTACTACATCCAATACCTCTTATTCAGATACCGGCCTTTCTTCTTCAACAACTTATACATACAATGTTTCGGCGTATGATGCTGCTGGGAATAACTCTGCTCAATCTTCAAGCACTTCAGCTACTACTCAAGCTGGTGGAGGTTCAGGCGGTAATAATAGCAATGGCGACACCTCTGCCTCTGGCGGCAGCGGGTGCGGGTTTGTCAAAGACATTAATGGCAAAGGGCAAAAGGCTAAAGGTGAAGGGCTGTCATTGATGATAATGCTGGTTATCACCTTAACAGGAATAGCCTTAGCAAAAAGGACAGGGAACATAACTGCAACAAAGGAAGGAGTATTAGTCATGAATATGAAAAAAATTAGCTTAATCAAAATTGCTGCAATTTCTTTTCTACTAACCATCTTCTGGAGCGCATCTGCCTATGCCCAGCCTAATATAACAAGCTTCTCAGGAAGCCTCACCCAAAAAGGAACCCTTACAATTACTGGAAGCGGATTCGGAACAAAAGCACAGGCGGCGCCTTTGAAGTGGGATGATTTTGAGAGTGGAACTGCTGGAAACGATTTGAGTGGTTGGTATATCGCAAGCAATGGTATCAATCCCAAGTATGCCAATGACAAGGTTAGACCAAACAGCGCTCTATCATCAAAACAGGTGTTTACTGCGAATGATCAATACAATTGTACCATAGGCTTAACAGGACTATCTAATAGCAAATACTATCTTACATTTTATAGATATATGACAACCTCTGGCGGACCGTCTCGTAATTTTAAGATGTTTTCTTTGAGATCGGGAAATGCAGGTGATTGGCAGGTTCCGGAGTTTACACATGCTCTATTACCAAGCGGAAATGCCGGGATATTTTATAATTACGACCTGTTGACAAATTGGGTTGATAACGACCTTAGAACCAACTCATGGAATAGATTTGAGTATTACATAGAAGATTTAGGCGCTGTTGGAAGCTATTATTACTGGGTTGATGGGGCACTGAAGAACAGCAAGACCAACACGCCGTTCTATTCAAGTGGCTCTCCCGCTCATTGGCCAAACCTCTACATTGATAGTTATTATGCAACAGATACAAATAATGCAGGAGCTGATATATGGCACGATGATATCTACATAGATATCACTCAAGCACGAGTTGAAATAGGGAATGCACCGACATGGACTGCAAGCACCCATCGGGAGATACAGATACCATCAGCATGGTCAGATACATCTATTACAATAACTCTCAACAAAGGTTCTTTCAGTAATTTTAACAATGCCTATTTATATGTAATTGATGCGAATGGCAATGTAAATACAAATGGATATCTTTTGAGTGATGGGGGAGGCAGTGGTGGCGGCAATACCCCACCTCCATCATCAGGCAGTGGCGGTGATTCCACATCAAGCGGTGGCAGCGGATGCGGGTTTGTGAAGGATGATGGCAAAGGGCAAAAGGCTAAAGGTGAAGGGCTGTCATTGATAATAATGCTGATTATTGCTTTAATAGGAATAGCGTTAGCAAAAAGAAGAGCTAAGAACATAACTGCAACAAGGGAAGCAGTATTAGTCGTGAATACAAGAAAAATTAGCTTAATCAAAATTGCTACAATTTCATTTCTACTAACAATATTCTGGAGCGCATCTGCCTATGCCCAGCCCAATATAACAAGCTTCTCAGGAAGCCTCACCGATGGGTCAACCATCACCATTAATGGAAATAGCTTTGGCGTTAACGGCCCAAACATTGTTGTGTTTGATAATTTTGAAAGCGGAACAAATGGTAACGATATTAATTCTGGTGCAGGTTCAGCAACTATAGGCAAGTGGGATAGAATTGGACAAGTAGCGTGTAAACCCAAATACGATAATGCATTTTCAGTATCAGGCAGCAAGTCTTTTAAGGCTGACTACACAATAAAAACAAACACTGGGACTGACGCAGGATGTTCAGCGTTTATTGACAATCTTAATACGGCGTATGCATTTTTATCATACTGGGTTTATCTGCCTACGACCTCAGCCTTTCCCTGTTATAATGGCGGCATTTGCAATTGGAAACCAGCTTGGTTGTATGGCACTAATACTCAAGATGATGATCAAGTTATACCTGCTGGGTTTGGGGGTACAACTGAATCATTGGCTGAGTGGGCTATCTTTGGTAATGACACCTATCCGTATCCGTGGCCGTGGAATTACTTTACTTTCAGTATGAATAAAGGGAACTGGTATAGAATATGGGCATATATTCATGCGACTAATGATGCTACAGGCACAAAAGAATTGTGGCTAATGAGTACAAATGCATCAATACCTGTTACAAAAAAACTTGATTATAGCAACATGCAAATATTTAACGATATTGATTCTCAATTTGAAACTTTTTCGTTCAGTGCCTGGGCAAGATGGTGCAATAACTGCACTGAGAGTGCGCCGAGATTTGATGATGTTTACTTAGCAACAGGACCAACTGCAAGGGCAAGGGTAGAGATCGGGAACACCCCGACTTACAACGCTTCAACAAATTTAACAATCGCAACTGTCACTTCATGGAGTGATGCTTCAATTACTGCAACTATAAGGCAGGGTTCATTCAGCAACTTAAACAATGCTTATTTATATGTTGTTGACGCTGATGGCAATGTAAATGAAAATGGCTATCTTTTGAGCGATGGCGGTGGTGGCAACACTCCACCACCATCGTCAGGCAGTGGAGGCGATTCAGGAGGAGGGTCAGGCGGTGGCGGTGGATGCGGGTTTGTGAAGGATGACGATAGCGGCAGAGGGTCAAAGGGCCAAAGTATCAGAGTTGCGGATATAGGACTGATGATAATGCTGATTATAACATTGTGCTTACCGCCTATTGCGAGAAGACTGTTTAAGGCTTTTAACAGGCCAGTGTTATAGCTTACATCTTGCCTTATGCATATAAGTATGTTATTAATTGGGTGTGAATTATGATGTTATTATAATTGGCGCGGGCATGGGAGGGCTTACTGCAGGCAGCCTGCTTGCCAAAGACGGCCTAAAGGTATTGGTAATTGAAAAGCACTCCATTCCAGGCGGATATGCTACATCATTTAAAAGAAAAGACTTCTGGTTTGATTCTGTGCTTGATGCAATAAGCGGGTGCCATAATGGCGGATGGATATGGCAGGCATTAAAAAGATTGGGCTTAGAAAAGGAGATTGAGTTTACACGGCTTGACCCAATCCGTACCGATATATTTCCTGATTTCAGATTTGATGTTAAGGCAGATATAGATTTATTTATTTCAGACCTGCAGAGCATCTCTCCAGAGGATGCAAAGGGCGTCTCTGAACTCTTTTCCATTATGAAAGAGCTCCATCATGTGGTGATGACACTTCCTGCAGATATTATATGGAAAGACCCTCGCATTGAAGCAAAATATCCGCTCTTCTATAAATATAAGCACAAGACCTTTAAAGAGCTTCTTGACGAATATGTTCAGGATGAAAGGATAAGGGCAATCCTTTGTGACAGGTGCGCTTTTATGGGCCTGCCGCCGTCAAAAGTATCTGCTATTGGCATGAGCACAATGATTATTACATACGGCATGAATGGCGGGTATCGTGTTAAAGGCCTGACGCAAAGATTTCCTGATGCATTGGCAGGAGTAATTAAAAATAATAACGGAGAGATAATCTATAATACATTAGTTGATAAAATAATTATAGAAAATAACAAGGCAGTGGGCGTTGTTACAGAAGACGGCAGGGAATTTCGCGCAAAAAATATTGTGTCAAATATCAGCGCAAAAAAGACCTTTTTTGAGCTTGCTGGCAAAGAGAATCTAAAGGATGAGTTTATAGCTAAGATAGAAAAGATGCTCCCTTCTGTATCATTCTTTCTTGTATATCTTGGTGTTGATATGGATTTAAAAAAGCTTGGCCTTGAGCACAGCATAGGCACATATCCGTCTTTTGATATTGAGGCGACATTTTCTGATATTAATAAAGATATCTGCTCTTCCAATGCCTCTTTTGAGACTATAATATATACATTAACAAATCCAGATATGGCGCCTAAAGGCTGTCATTCTCTTATATTAATGACAAAGGCAGGCTATGATTATAAAGAAAACTGGAAAGGGTGCAAGGATAAAGAGGCAGAGAGGCTGATAAAAATGGCAGAACGGATAATCCCGAATCTTTCAAGCCATATTGTTATTCGGGATTCAGCAACGCCATTGACGCTTGAAAGATATACTGGAAATGACAAAGGCGCTGCATTTGGCTGGGCGCAGGGCATTGACCATATCGGCGCAAACAGACTGCAGATAGAGACGCCGATTAATGGGCTTTATCTCACAGGCCACTGGACCATACCAGGCGGCGGCATTGAGTCTGTGGTTGCATCAGGGATACTTGCAGAGAGAAAGATAATGAAGGGATAAAAAGTCCTTGTATTTCTCATGTATTCTATTATAAAATTTTAATCAGGAGTTGGCATGAATATATCTTTCTTATTAATAAGCGCCGTCATTTTATTTTATGCAGGATACAGGTTTTACTCTGCCTATTTGGCAAAGGTATGGGGAGAGGATAACGCAAGAACCACGCCTGCTGTAGCCTTAAAGGATGATGTTGACTATGCGCCTGCTAAAAAGGGGATTGTCTTTTCGCACTACTTTGCATCTATAGCAGGGGCAGGGCCAATAATCGGGCCGACAGTTGCGCTAATATATGGTTATGCGCCTGTGTGGCTCTGGGTTGTGCTTGGCGGCATATTCATTGGCGCTGTGCATGACTATTCCGCGCTTTTCATAAGCCTTCAGGAAAAGGGTAAATCAATAGCGCAGATATCATCAAGCGCAATGGGCAGAATTGGCTATGTCCTCTTTATCACCTTTACCTTTACAATGATTGTCCTGGTAACAGGCGCATTCTTAGGTCTTACTGCAACAGCGCTTACCTCTGTAGTATCATTAATTGACCTGAATATTGAAGGAGGCAGCAGCATCCTCTATACTGTTGTAAAGGATGGAAAAGAGGTTGCTCAAATCGGCGGCATTGCCTCTACCTCTGTAATTATCATTACCTTGTTCGCCCCTTTAATCGGCTATTTGATATACCGCAGGAATATGAATCTTTATTACGGCTCTCTTTTGTCTATTATACTTCTTGCCTTCTCTGTAATCGCAGGCATATACTTTCCTGTTTCAATAGAGCCTAATCTCTGGATGGTTATAATATCTGTTTATTGTTTTATTGCTGCTGGCGCGCCTGTGTGGCTGCTGCTCCAGCCGCGGGATTTTATCAATTCCTTTCTTTTATATTTTGGGATATTCTTTCTTATTATTGGAGCAATAGCTGGCGGCCTCGCAGGCTCACAGATTAATGCGCCTGCGTTTAATATGGCAGAGGGCTCTGCAAAATTAGGCATGCTCTGGCCTTTTCTTTTTATCACCATTGCATGCGGCGCTATATCAGGATTTCACTCACTTATCGGAAGCGGCACTGTCTCAAAGCAGGTGTCATGCGAATCTGACGCCCGTCCAATAGCCTATGGCGGCATGATTATTGAATCACTCCTTGCAGTAACAGTAATCATAGCAGTTGGAGGCGGCATGTCATACTCAAACTATATAGACACAGTCTTTCCAACAGCGCAGGGCGCAAGGTCAAACCCAATACTTGCATTCTCTCTTGGGATGGGCGGGCTTCTTAATAAAGGGCTCGGCATACCTATGGCATACGGCGCTATATTTGGAATCCTGATGTTAGAAGGATTTGTTATTACCACCTTGGATACTGCTGTGCGCCTTAGCAGGCTGCTCTTAGAGGAGTTCTGGTCAACTATATTTGAAAAACCGCCTGCTTTTTTAAGGTCATATTATTTTAATGCCGGAGTCAGCGTAGCTGCAATGCTGTATCTTGCATACACAAGCAAGTTTTTGAGCATCTGGCCTATATTCGGCGCAGCAAACCAGCTCTTGGCAGCGCTTGGCCTTATTGCAGTAACTGCATGGCTGATTAAAAATAATAAGCCTGCGCTGTTCACCTTTTTCCCGGCGCTGTTTATGGTTGCAACCACATTGATTGCCTTGTACAGCCTGTTAACAGAAAAATATATACCGACTAAGAATATAACACTAATGGCAACTGACATCATCCTTATCATCCTTTCCATCGGCGTGATCCTGCTTTCTATAAAAAAGCTGATGAGGCCGTCAATTGCATCCTCATTAAAATCAGAAAAAGAACCCTCTTAATGCTTATTCCAAATAATTGTGTGATTATAATGTTAATCTGACACCTATTGGCCTCCATGCAGGGGATATCACGCCTGCGCCCCTTTCCTGCATGATATACGATGCCCATGTCAGTTTAAAATCCCCATACCTGTCATTAACAGCATCCATTATATTAAGAAGGCTCTTTCGCCTTCTTTCATCCTCAAATAAGGAAGGCTGATGCGGCTCATCTATAGTTATATTAGAAAGGCAGATACCAATGAGTCTTATCTTATCCTTTAATCTTATCCTGCCGAGCATATCCACAGCGCTTTTATATATGATATGCGTATCATTTACATATTGAGACAGCGTGGTCTGTTTTGTAAAGGTTTCAAAGTCAGGATATCTTAATGTAAGGGAGACCTTTCTGCCTGAATATCTGTATCTCCTTGCCCGCCTTCCAACCATCTCGCTGAGCTTCAGGATATAGGCCTTTATTTCATCCCTGTCTCCTATATTCTTTGGAAGGGTCATGCTGTGGCCTATTGACTTTGGCTCCTCATCTTCTGAAACTACAGGCCTGCTGCAGATGCCCATTCCCATTAATTTCAGTGTCTCGCCTATAATCCCAAACCTGTTTCTTAAAAGGCTTGCTGATGCCCTGCCGAGCTCGCCGCAGGTTTTTATGCCGAGTGCTGATAGCCTCTCGCTAAGCTTTGAACCAATGCCCCATAGCTCTTTTACAGGCAACTGTTCCAATACATCA
>CAKKRA010000157.1 GCA_919902475.1 Nitrospiria bacterium | reverse complement strand
TATGTGAGGATGCGAGGCCGAAGCGACAACGCAGCAGATGGACTTTTTACGAAGCTGTTAATAAGCGTTTCTATTTATCAGCCCCTTCCATATAGTCAACCACATTATCTTCAAGTCAAGAAACAGCGACCAGTTCTCTATATAAAAAAGGTCGCATTCTATCCTTTTTTCCAGAGATGTATTTCCGCGCCATCCATTCACCTGCGCCCAGCCGGTAATCCCTGCCTTCATCTTATGCCTCAGCATATATTTCGGTATCTTCTTTCTGAAATCTTCTATAAATACTGGCCTCTCAGGCCTTGGCCCGACTATGCTCATATCGCCTTTTAAAACATTTATAAATTGGGGAAGCTCATCGAAGCTTGTTTTTCTCAAAAAGGAACCGAATCTTGTCCTCCGCGGGTCGTTCTCAGTTGCCCAAACAGCGCCTGTCTCTTTTTCAGCGTCAATTCTCATTGAGCGGAATTTAAGCATCTGGAACACCTTGCCGTCTAAGCCCATCCTTATCTGCCTATAAAATATCGGCCCATTTGACGTCAGCTTAATTACAGCGGAAATAATCAACATAAGCGGCGATATTATTAAAATAGCTATTAAAGAGAAAATAATATCAGCGGCCCTTTTTAAAACCCTGTTCCAGCCATAAAGAGGCGAGCCCTGAAGGTTTATCAGAAACATGCCTTCAAACTCTTCAACACCGCCGTGTAATGTAGTAAGCTGATACAGGTCAGGAACTATCCTGATTTCAAGCATCTCATCCCCTAATGTCTTTAATATCTCAAATAGTTTGTCATTCTCTTTTAATGGAAGGGCAATAAAAACCTGGTCAATATTTTTTTCAGAGATAACCTTATTTATATCTTCATAAACCCCGATAATCTTTGGCTGCAATCCGTCATTCTTTAATATCTCCGACTTATCTTTTAAAAAACCGACAATCTTAACACCAAGTTCAGGATGAAGCTCTATCCTTTTTACAATGCCTTCTGCCAGATTACCGGTGCCGACTATTAAAGCGTATCTTAGATTATAACCTTTTTTACGCATAAACCTCAGAAACTCTCTGAATATCCCTCGCGCAAAGCTCAGCATAATAATGCTTAATATCCAGAAATAGAGGAGTATAAGACGGGAGAATTCATACTTTCTCAGAAAGTATGAAATAGCGATCAGAAAAAGTATTGATAAAGAAGATGCCTTTGCAATATCCAGCATCTCTGCTGTACGGGAGGTCAATCTTCTCGGCCTGTACAATCCAAAGGCCTGAAAGGCAATCCCCCATATTAAGATTATAGGAATAAGAAAGATGATGTATTCATCTACTGATGTATTATGCTCAGGCAAAGGAACAGGAATCAGATAAAACCTAAGATAATATGAAGACAGCCATGCAAAAACAATTATGACAGAATCAAAGATAAAATTAAGGCTTTTAAAGAATTGGCTATGCTTCTTTAGCACTGAGAGCTCCTTAATACAAATCTGTCTTTGGCAATATTTATTATACCGCCCAATAATCCGGCAAACTGTATATTGTCCCTTAAAAAAATGAGGATGGGGGACAGCAATCCTATTACAATGTCCTTCTGTAATATCTTAGACACAGAGATTGAGATTATTAACAAATAAATAACAAATACAATTGCTGCAAGATTTGTATTATAAAACATGGAAACTATCAAAGATATATAGATAAGCGGAATCAGCATTAATTCAAGTTTTGTTGACTGAGGCGTATGGGAATCCTTTACCATCTTCTGGGGATTCCTTTTAACAGCTAATACCCTCCAAAAGGCAAACTTAAATTTCTTTTTTAGATAACCAATCACGGTATTGGGATGGATATGATAAACAATTGCCTTTGGATTGAAAACCATCTTATGCCCTTCAGAAGAAAGCCGATAAGACAGGTCAACATCCTCTGCACAGGCTACTGGAAATGATGTATCATAGCCTCCCATGCTCAAGAAAATATCCTTTTTAAAGGCAGCAGAATATGTATCAATAAAATCTATTGTTTCATCCTTCTTCATCTTATCATACTTGTCCTCATATTCCAATTGCACAAACCTTGCTGCAATCTCCCTCTGCCTTGTCCTGTAGGCGCCTTTTACGCCAATGACTGAAATGTCCTGTACAAAAGGTTCAATCATCATCCTGATCCAATCCCTCTCTGGAACACAATCTGAATCTGTGAAAAGTATAATCTCTCCCTTTGCCTCAGAGGCGCCTCTATTCCTTGCAGCAGCAGGCCCTGCATTTGACTGTTTTATTAATCTGACAGTCTTATAACCTAAAATTATATCAGCAGTGGAATCAGTAGAGCCGTCGTCAATCATTATTATTTCATAATTGCCGTTATAATCCTGATTCAATAGCGCTTCAAGACAACCCTTTATTGTTTTTTCTGCATTATATGCCGGCACAATAACAGATATCATATTTAACACCTCTTCTCTGAGCCTTTTCCAAATGAACCTCGTATGAGATACCTTGAAAATATCGATGCGCCTTTTAATAGCCTCTTCATCTCCTGCATATCAGACAGTCCCTGAATAAATTTCTTCACAATATATGCCGGCCTTGTATAAAATTTTTGCCTTGCCCTGTCACAAAATTCTACAAGCTCATAATTAGAAAGCCCTGGTCTTGAAACAACGCAATTGTGAAGGCCGTCAGGCGTTAACCATTCGTTGAAATTGCGTGTGACAAGAAAATTATTCTCCAAAGCCCAGTTATATGCCTCTGTGCCGGGATATATCATTATGGGAAAGAACTGCGCTGTATCAGGGCTAAGCTCAATTGCAAGATTTAATGTCTTTTCAAGTGTCTCCTTTGTTTCACCGGGATTTCCTACAAGAAAGCAACCGTGTATTAATATGCCTGTCTTCTTCGCATCATTGAAAAATTCCTTTATTACAGGGACTGTCAGCCTCTTCTTCATTGCGTCAAGCACACCCTGATCCCCGCTTTCTATGCCAACGCAGAAGAGCCGAGCGCCTGCCTTTTTTAATATCTTCATGGTCTCTAAATCTACATCTGCCCTTGAATTGGCAGACCACTGGAATTTTAATCCCCTCCTGAGTATCTCCTCTGCAAATTCAATTGACCTCTTTTTATTTACAGTAAGCGTATCATCCTCAAACATTATCTCCTTTAAACCAGGAAAGTTTTTAAGGCAGTATTCTATCTCATCAACAATGCTTTTTATACTCCTGTATCTGAGCTTATGACCGTTGAAGGTCTGCGGATACAGGCAGTAGACACAATGATAAGGGCACCCCCTGCCTGTAATCAGTGTGATAATCGGATGCCTGCTGTGGGCATAAAAATAATCCTTGTAATCAATGTGTTTTTTATATACCTCGCTTACAAAGGGCAAAGAATCAAGCTCTTCTAAGAATCTTCTATCCTTATTATGAAATACATTGCCATCCCAGCTAAATGAAATTCCGTCTATATTGCTTAATCCCTCTTTACTAAGCCTTCCATTTTTTATAAATATTGCAAGTTCAAGTACTGTCTGCTCGTACTCCCTTCTTGCAACAGCATCTATCTTATCATTTATCTTTAAAGTCTCCTCAGGCATTGCAGACGGGTGCGTGCCGACAAGGATAATGAAACTCCCTGTTGCCTCCTTTATTTTAACCGCTGCGCTGACATCATTAAATATACTCGGCGTTGAAGTATCAACTACTGTAAGTGCAGGGGCAAACCCCTCGGCATCTTTGATAACATCTTCAATACCCATCCTCTTTGCAGGGGCATCTATAACCTTTACATCAAACCCATTCTTATCAGCAAGCCCCGCTGCATAGCAGAGCCACATTGGATAATAGAATGTCCCGCTTTTTGTAACAGCAGGGCTCCTCTGCTCCCTTGAGAATTTTCCATGTTCACCCATAAAGGGCGGATTTAAAAATAGTATCCTCAT
>CAKKRA010000156.1 GCA_919902475.1 Nitrospiria bacterium | reverse complement strand
GTAAAATATATTATCCCGTGAGATACTAATGGTGTGAAATATGGTAAAAACACAAAAAGCAAGGCCTGTGGACGATGAGATTGAAGACATCCTTTTTTAAGTGATTTTCCCCTGAATTTTCAAGGTTTTTTATGCTGAGGGATAATATGTTAATACCAAGACTTGACATAATAAATAAGATAATATATAATTAGTCTTGTAAAAACAAATTAGTAAGGAGATTGAAATATGGTAAGTATGGCTAAGGTTTCTTCAAGGGGGCAGGTGGCTGTCCCAAAGGTTATAAGGGAAAGGCTGCATATAAAAGATGGCGACACCCTGCTTTTTGAGGAAAGGGGCGGCAAGGTATACATCAGGAAGATTAAAAATTTCCTTGAGATGGAAGGGAGCTTGCCTTCACTAAAGATTACCATAAAAGAGGCAAGGGAAAAGGCTATGGAGGAGATGGCAAAAGAGTCTGAAGATGTATAAAGGCATTATTGATACAAGTGTATTGCTTAGATTTCTAACAAGCAATTCTCTTGAGAAGAAAGAGAAATTCAAACGACTCATAAAGGATGCTGATAGAGAAAAAAGCATTTTGTTTATTCCTTTAATGGTAGTAATAGAGCTTGTTTATGTCCTTGAGAAGATATACAGGCTGCCAAAAGAAGATGTTCGCGAAAAGGTTGAGAGCCTTGAGGCATTATCTGTTATAGAAATAGAATCTGAAGATGTTGTCCTTGAGGCATTAAGAATTTATATTGAAGAAGACCTTAAATTTGGCGATGCAATGATATTGGCAAAATCCAGGACTTCTGGGATAAAGCCTGTTTATACCTTTGATAAAAAGGATTTTAAGAAATTTTCCGATGCCCATGTTTTATAATGAATTAATATTAAACACGGCTTTTGCAGGATAAGCGACGAAAAGAGGATCCCCTATTTATATCAAAGGAGGTAGGGGCTTAAACGTGTAGAAAATAAAAAAGGAGATGGTTGATTAGCCTTAGCAGGCTGTTGAAAAAGTCTTCAACAGCCTTGATTACATTGATTAGGAAAAATGATTACACAGATATTTAGAGATTGTTGAGTTTTTCAACAAGCTCTTAGTCCTCTGGAAGTTTATACCCTGCGCCGGCAAACTGGATATTTGCAGGATCCTCGCACCGTGGCGGTGATACTGCATGGACACCGCCGCACTTCGGGCATTTGCCAACAAAGGTTGCTAAAACAAACTTTTCGCCGCACCCCTGGCACTTTGCCTCAAGGCCGCCGTTTGGAAGGGGCATATTTCTAACACCGCCTCCATGTGCATTACATACAAATTCAACAAGCTCCAGTCCTTCTGAATAAGGCCCTCCGCCTGTTCCGCAGCTTCCGCAATCACCCATTTAATAATACCTCCTGTGAAAAAAATTGATTACACAGATTATGAAAAACGATTACACAGATTAAATCGGAATAATCTGCTTCTTGAAATCAATGTAACCGTATCATCATCTTGTTTATCTTTAAAATTTTACTACATCTTTTGACAAAAATCAATAACAATGAATGGATTATAAAATGCAAGTTATTTTCCCTTGACTTTTAAATGTGATAGTCATAACATATTATCATCAAGTCTAAGCAAGGTTTCAATTTTTCCATTCAAAGTTTTAGTTTTTCTAAAACTCCGGTAGGTTTCTGATGGTTTTTTGTAACTAAATCAGCAACTTTTTGCAGGAGGCAGCATAAATAAATTAAAAATTTAAAGATTAAAATTCAAAATTTCGGAAGAATATTCTTAATAAAGCTTCTTGGGAAATAGGAGGATATCATCTGAAGTTAAGTTATTTATAAAACACTCTCGCCTTAAAAAGGAGGGATGCAAAATGACTGTTTCACGAAGGGATTTCTTAAAGCTCTCAGGAACAGCAGCAGCGACAGCAGGCCTTACTGTTATTGACTATGACCTTGAACCTGCAAAGGCCTATGCCCAGACCCTCAGGATTAAAAATGCAAAAGAGACCGCATCTATCTGCCCATATTGCGCAGTTGGATGCGGCCAGATTGTCCACACCATTGACGGCAAGGTCGTAAATATTGAAGGCGACCCTGACCACCCAATCAGCCTCGGCACCCTATGTCCAAAAGGGAGCGCCACATACCAGCTTATTGTAAATGAAAGAAGACTCTCCAAAGTAAAGTATAAAGCAGCTAACTCAGACAAGTGGGAGGAAAAGCCCCTTGATTGGGCAATGGACAGGATTGCCGATCTCTACAAAAAGACGAGGGATGCTGCCTTTGTAGAAAAAGAGGACAATATCACAATCAACCAGTGCAGGGGCATTGCCTCAATGGGGAGCGCCATGATTACAAATGAGGAGGCATATCTCCTGTGCAAGCTCAACCGGGCGCTGGGCGTCATCTATCTTGAGCATCAGGCGCGTGTCTGACACTCCTCTACGGTGCCCGGTCTGGGCGTCTCATTCGGCAGGGGTGCAATGACCAATCACTGGATTGATTTAAAGAACAGCGATTGCATACTTGTTATGGGCTCAAATCCTGCAGAAAACCACCCATGCGGATTTAAGTGGGCAATTAAGGCAAAAGAAAAGGGCGCAAAGATAATAAGCGTTGACCCTCGGTTTACAAGGTCATCCTCTGTTGCAGACATCTATGCGCCAATGCGTCCAGGCACAGACATTGCCATACTCGGCGGACTGATTAATTATGCGATAGAGAATAATCTTTATCACAAAGAGTATGTCTTAGAGTTTACAAATGCAGCAACCCTGATTGACACGCAGTTCGGCTTTATGGACGGCCTGTTCACAGGCTTTGATAAAGAGAAGAAGACATACGACCGCGCAACATGGAAGCATCAGACAGGGCCTGATGGAAAGGTGATGGAGGACAGGAAGCTTCAGCATCCTCATTGTGTATTTCAATTATTAAAGAGGCATTTCTCTCGCTACACTCCTGACATGGTCTCAAAGATATCCGGCATGCCAAAGGAGAAATTCTTAGAGGTTGCAAAGATCTTCTGCTCAACAGGCGCGCCTGACAAGGTTGGGACAATGATGTATGCAATGGGCTGGACCCAGCATTCAAAAGGCGTCCAGAATATCCGCACAGCAGCCATATTGCAATTGCTTCTCGGCAATGTCGGCATGCCCGGCGGAGGCATCAATGCCCTGCGCGGGCATATAAATGTCCAGGGCGCTACAGACTTTGCTTTGCTATACCATGACCTGCCGGGCTATCTTGGCATACCATCAAAAAAGGACCATCCAACATTAAAGGACTATCTTGAAAAAACAACTCCAAAGACAGGCTTTGGAAGCAATAAGGCAAAGTTCTTTAAAAGCCTTCTTAAGGCATGGTATGGCAATGCTGCAACAGATAAGAACGACTTCTGCTATGATTATCTTCCTAAGGCAAGCGGCAATTATTCGCACATGGCCTTGTTTGAAGACATGTATGCAGGGAAGATAAAGGGCTTCTTAGTAGTCGGCCAGAAC
>CAKKRA010000155.1 GCA_919902475.1 Nitrospiria bacterium | reverse complement strand
CGTGAAAGTATTGCAGCCATGCCCATGCCGAGTGTCAATGCAGGAAGAATCAGATGATAGATGCTCTCCCTTCCTGCAACTGGAAGCAGGCCGAGCTGGACAGAAAAAAGCATAATAAGCAGGGGCCCTAACCAGAAATTCGGGATTGATACGCCAAACAGGGCAAAGAGCATTGAAAGCCTGTCAATAAGAGAGTTTTTCTTAACAGCAGAGATTATCCCTGCTGGGATGGAGATGAGGATTGATATAATCAATGCTGTAATGGTAAGCTCAAGTGTTGCAGGGTATCTCTCAATCACTGCGCTTAAAACAGGTTTGTTTGTGTGAAGGGAGCGGCCAAGGTCGCCTATTAGAGCATTTTTAAGAAATATCAGATACTGCTCAGCAAGAGCTTTATCAAGGCCGAGCGCCTTTCGCAGCTCCTCTTTTGCAGAGGGCATTGCTGTCTCGCCGAGCATGACCTCAACAGGGTCTCCCGGAATTATGTGTATCAGAAAAAAGACGAGTGTTGCTACGCCAAATACAACAGGGAAAAGGAGTATCAGTCTTTTTGTAATATATCGCGCCAATTGTTATTCCTTATATATATCCTTAAATGACGAAAAATCACCATCAGGAAAAAGGACAAAACCTTTAACATTCTTTCTCATTGCAGCCACATTCTTTGGATACCAGAGGCTTATATACGGAAGCTCCTCTGCAGCAATCTTTTGCACCTTGCTGTATATTTTCTTTCTATCTTTATTGGACAGAACCTTCTGCCCCTCTGCAGCAAGCCTGTCAATCTCTGCATTCTTATAGCGATTCCTGTTATTGCCCTTTGGCGGCATCATGTCAGAGTGAAAGATGCTGTAATAGATATCAGGCTCAACTATACCAATCCAGCTTAATGAATACAACTGAAAGTTTCCAGTCTTAATATCATTGTAAAATGTCCCCCACTCATAAGTCCTGATATCAAGGCCTATGCCAACATCTTTCAGATTCTTTTGCAGAACCTCTCCTATCATTTTTCTCAGGTCATTATTTGTTGTCTTGTAAATTAGCCTGAATCTCTCCAAAGGGCCGCTGCCGTCAGGGTCAGCAAAACCTGCCTCGTCAAGGAGTCTTCTTGCCTTGTCAGGATTATACTCATATCTTGTTACATCCTCCTCGTATGCCCAGTTATTTTTTGGCAGAACGCCTGTTGCAGGCTCTGCAATGCCTGCTAAGAGATTAGTTATAATACTGCTGCGGTCTATTGCATAAGCAATCGCCTTTCTTATTCTCTTATCTTTTAAAACAGGGTCTGTAAGATTAAACCCAAGATAGGAATAATTAACCCCATCGCCTGTTAAGATAGCAATATTTTTATCTTTGCTTAGTGATGAGATTAGGTCTGGCGGTATGGCATTTTGTATAAAGTCTATCTCGCCTGTTTTCAGGCCAAGCAGCCGTATGGTGTCATCTGAAATTATTTTGAAGATTATCTTTGAAAGTTTGGCTCTGCCTTCAAAATAATCCGCATTTCTTTTTAATTCAACCCTCTCATCAGCAATCCATCTTTCAAATACAAACGGGCCTGTGCCAATCGGCCTGATTGTAAAATCCCTTTTAGCCTTTTCTGCATCATCTTTAGGCACAATACCCATGGTCATATTTATCAGAAAAGGCGCATAAGGCTCTGACAGGATAAATTTTACACTGTATTTATCTATGACTACAATTGTCTTTATCTTTTCGTAGGATTTTCTGTGGGGTGATAAAAAGTCAGGGTTTAATATGCTCTCAAAGGTGTATTTAACATCCTCTGCTGTAAGCTCTTTGCCATTGTGAAACTTAACGGCCTTCTTAAGATGAAAGATATAGGTAACAGGATTTGGATTCTCCCATCTCTCTGACAGGTCAGGGATAAGATTCAGCTTCTCATCAAAACGAAGAAGGGAATTAAAGATAAGGCCGATTATCCTTGCGGAATTTGCATCTGTGGCAAGACGGGGGTCTAAATTTGTCGGGCTGCTCTCAAAGGCTGCAACAAGCTCATCCTTTTTAGTAACAAAATCACCTTTGCAGGAGATAAGCAGGAATAATAATGTTGATAGGATAACAAAAATGTAAATGTGTCGTCGGAGCACTAAACTCTCATCTTCTTTTCATTCTTTTTTACTTTTCAGGAAATGTAAGATTTGAGCCAAAGACAAGGAAAAGCTGGCTGGACAAAACGGAGCATACTTATTTCAGTATGTAAGTATTTGGACAGACAGATTTGACGCCGTATTTGGCCAAATATTGCATTTCCTCCTTATGCGGACTTTGCATCCTTTTCATATATTAGAATAGGCTCAGATTTCTTGTTTATCGCATCAGCATTGATGATGCAGTCCTTCACATTCTTCTGCGACGGAACCTCATACATCAGGTCAAGCATCACATCCTCAAGTATTGCCCTTAAGCCCCTTGCCCCTGTCTTTTTGGAAATGGCGTTCTTTGCAATAGCAGTAAGCGCATCCTCTGTAAATCTCAGGCTTACCTTTTCAAATGCAAAGAGCCTTTCATACTGCTTTATGATTGCGTTCTTCGGCTCAGTCAAGATGCGCACAAGCGCCTTTTCATCCAGATCCTCAAGTGTGGCTATGACCGGAAGCCTGCCGATAAATTCCGGAATAAGGCCGTATTTCAACAGGTCCTCTGGCTGGACCATGGAAAGAATCTCGCCAACCCTTCTGTCCTTTTTCGTCTTTATCTCTGCGCCAAAGCCCATTGAGTTCTGGCCAATCCTTTTTTCAATGTTGTTATCCAGTCCCACAAAGGCGCCGCCGCATATAAAGAGTATGTTTGAAGTATCTACCTGAACAAACTCCTGATGCGGATGCTTTCTGCCGCCCTGAGGCGGGACACTGGCAATAGTGCCTTCAATAATCTTTAACAATGCCTGCTGAACACCCTCGCCGGAGACATCCCTTGTAATAGACGGGTTTTCAGACTTTCTGCTAATCTTGTCTATCTCATCTATATAAACAATTCCGCGTGATGCCTTTTCAGCATCATAGTCTGCTGCCTGAAGCAGTTTTAATATAATATTCTCCACATCCTCGCCAACATATCCTGCCTCTGTAAGTGTGGTTGCATCAGCAATTGTGAATGGGACATTAAGTATTCTTGCAAGCGTCTGTGCAAGGAGGGTCTTGCCTGTGCCTGTAGGGCCAACCAATAAGATATTTCCCTTCTGAAGCTCTACATCGCTGCCTTCTCCAAGGGGTCCTATCCTTTTATAGTGGTTGTGCACTGCAACAGAGAGTACCTTCTTTGCCCTGTCCTGTCCGATTACATAGTTGTCAAGTATCCTTTTAATCTCAACAGGCGCAGGAACCTTTGCCGTGCCTTCTATCTTCTCATCTTCATACTCCTCTGCTATTATCTCATTGCACAGGTCAACGCACTCATCGCATATATATATTGTAGGGCCTGCAATTAATTTTTTGACCTCATCCTGGCTCTTTCCGCAGAAGGAGCACCTTAAGATTTGTCCGTCCCTATCATTTTTTGTCATTCATGCCCTCCAATGGCCCTGAAAAAAAATTATTTTTCCCTGACAAAAGGATGCTTTGTCAGCACCTCGTCAACAAGACCGTATTCCTTTGCCTGTTCTGCTGACATAAAATAATCCCTCTCTGTATCAACCTGTATCTTTTCAACGGGCTGGCCTGTGTGTTTGACAAGTATCTTATTAAGATTCTCGCGCATCTTTAATATCTCTCTTGCGTGAATCTCTATGTCTGTTGCCTGTCCCTGAAATCCGCCCATAGGCTGATGAATCATAATCCTTGCATTAGGCAGGGAAAACCTCTTTCCCTTGGCGCCGGCAGTAAGAAGAAGCGCCCCCATGCTGGATGCCTGGCCGATGCATATTGTTGAGACAGGTGATTTTATATACTGCATGGTGTCGTAAATTGCAAGGCCTGCCAAAACATAACCGCCGGGAGAATTTACATATAAATGTATATCCTTATCAGGGTCTTCTGCCTCAAGAAATAAAAGCTGTGCAATAATAAGATTTGCCAGATTATCATCAATGGATGCGCCGAGGAAGACAATCCTCTCTTTTAAAAGGCGGGAAAATATATCATATGCCCGCTCACCCCTGTTTGTCTGCTCTACTACCATTGGTACAAGCATTATTTTTTATTTTCCCCCGCCAAGAAATTACCCTTTTCTATCGGTATATCTTATGTAAATTATTATATCATATTTTCTTTATAAAGAGCAACAACCATAAAAATACATGTTATGCAGCTTCTTTGAATGCGGCCTTTGATACTATAATGTCCAATGTCTTGTCCTCGCGCAGCCGGCCTATTATATTTTCAATCACACCTTCTTTAGACTTTATATATTTTTTGAGCTCATCTATATTCTGATTCATTGACGCTGCCATCCTTCTTATCTCTGCTTCTGCCTCTTCATTGCTGACTGAGACATTCTCCTTTTCAGCAATAACATCCAATATCAAAAACCCCTTTACCCTTTCTATGGCAATGGGTTCGTATTCCTTTTTTAGCTTTTCTTCTTCATCCCCGCTTATTGCCTTGCCATACTGCTGACCCTGCTGCTTTGCATTATAGAGCATGTAGCGGAGCTCCTTTTCAACCATTACAGGAGAAATATCAAATGATGTGCTGTCAACCAATTTTTTCAAAACATCCTTTCTGTAAGACTCCTTATTCATAGCCTCTTTTTGCGCTTTTAAATCCTCTTCTATCCTTTTCCTGAGCTCGTCAAAATTGGCAATGTCGCCGACATCCTTTGCAAATTCGTCGTCAAGGTTAGGCAATATCTTCTTTTTAACCTCTTTTATATTTACATTAAAAACAACCTCTTTGCCGGATAGCTCTTTATTCTGATTATCCTGATGCGTGTCAGGGTAATTTGTGTTTATCTCAACACTGTCGCCCTTTTTGCAGCCCTTGATTTTTTCCTCAAAGCCTTGAATAAAGCCCTTTGAGCCTATCTCCATCAGATAGCCAGCTACCTTCCCGTTTTCAAGAGGCTTTCCATCTATAAAACCCTCTGAATCTATAATAACAAAATCGCCGTTTTCAATAACATGTCCGTCCTCATAATTCTCAAGGGTTGAAAGCCGGTTCCTGAGCCCTTCAATAACCTTATCTATTTCATCTTTTACTATAGATACGTCCTTTTTTTCAATCTCAATACTGTCATAAGGCATTATATCGAACTTCGGCCTTATCTCTACCTTTGCTGTAAAGGTAAGGGGCGCATCCTTATTCAGATTGACATTCTCTACCTGCGGTAAATCAAGTGGTGTTATGCCCGCATCCTTTATCGCCTTCCTGTAATAATCAGGAATCAGCTTCTTTAATACATCCTCTTCTATCTCGCTTTTATAGTTTTTTTCTATTATGCCAAGCGGCGCCTTGCCGGGCCTGAAGCCGGGTATCCTTACCCTTTTGTTGATATCTGATGATACCCTCTGAAATTCCTGTGACACCTCTTCTGCAGGTATCTCTATTTTCAGAATCCGCTGAGTTGGTGTTGTTTCCTGAATATCTACCTTCATTAACTTGAACCCCTTTTCTTTAATGTAAGGCATAGCAAACTATGCCCATGTTTCTTTATCTGGTGCGAGAGGGGGGAGTTGAACCCCCACGGTTGCCCACTAGATCCTAAGTC
>CAKKRA010000154.1 GCA_919902475.1 Nitrospiria bacterium | reverse complement strand
TGACTGCGATACAACATTCTCT
This sequence comes from Nitrospiria bacterium, assembly GCA_919902475.1. Taxonomy (GTDB): domain Bacteria; phylum Nitrospirota; class CAKKRA01; order 9FT-COMBO-42-15; family 9FT-COMBO-42-15; genus 9FT-COMBO-42-15. Next base: position 2,869 of record CAKKRA010000154.1, on the reverse strand, counting down.
TTAATCTTCTCAAGGAGTATTTTTCTCAAGCTATTGTATTCATCAACAAGACCGGGGCTTACCTTTCCTGTCCCCTTTGCAACTATTGCCTTTAATTTTTTGTGCCCCATCACTGCACCGAGACCGCATCTGCCGATTACATCCCCTTTATCATTTACAATGCAGGCATACTTAACAAGGTTCTCACCTGCCTGTCCTATTGCAATGACCTTTGCCTTCTTTGAATATCTGTCTTTTAAGATACCTGTAACATTATAGGTATCCCTGCCCCAAAGGCCATCAGCATTGCGTATCTCCGCCTTCCCATCTTCTATATAAAGATAAACAGGTCTTTCAGAGATGCCTTTTACAATAATTCCATCATATCCTGCGAATTTCAGTTCAGGCCCGAAATTCCCGCCGCAATTGCCTTCACCCCAGATATTTGTTAATGGCGATTTTGCACATACAGTAAACCTTCCAGTGCCGGGTAGTGTTGTCCCTGTCAAAGGCCCTGTCATAATAATCAGCTCATTCTTTTCAGATAATGGATCAACCTTATACAATCCCCTTTCTAAAAAAAGATGCGCTGATAATCCGCTCCCGCCGATAAACCTTTCCTTATCCTTATCAGATATGGTTATAATATCAGTCTTTTTTGTTGTAAGGTCTATCTCTAAAATCTTATTAATATATCCAGCCAAGCCGCATTACTCCGTATATTCTCTCATGTCATTCCCGCAATGCTTCTGAGCGGGAATCTATTGAAATAGCTACAATACCTTTGCCTCTTCCTTTAACAGCCTTACCAGCTCCTTTACTGCCTGTGCCGGCTCACCTTCTATCTTTTTGCCGCCGCTCCTCTTTGGCGGAAAGGAAGCCTTTTCAATCTTTATCTTTGCGCCTGCCCTGCCGACATTCTCTGCCTTTAAACCGAGCGCTGACAGATTTATTTCCTGCAGGGGCTTGCTCTTTGCCTTCATAATGCCTGGCAAAGATGCATACCTCGGCTCATTAAGCCCTTTCTGGCATGTAAAGACTGCTGGCAATGTTGTCTCTACCTTTTCAATACCACCCTCAATTGGCCTTTGAGCAATAGCTTTTTTATTTGCTGCACCTATCTCAAGTTTATTTATCAAGCCAACATGGGGCAGTCCCAGAAACTCTGCAACATAAATCCCTACTGCTGCAAGGTCATCATCTATTGCCTGTTTGCCAAAAAAGATGACATCATATTGAAGTTTTTTTATCGCCTCTGACAAAACAAGGGCAGTGGTGTATGAATCCGCGCCATCAAAGGCAGGGTCTTTTAGATGTATTGCCTTATCAGCGCCCATTGCAAGGCATGTACGCAATGCCTCTGCTGCCTTTTCTGTGCCCATTGTTATTACAGTAACCTCTCCGCCGAATTTCTCCTTTGTGCGCACAGCCTCCTCAACTGCAAACTCATCATAAGGGTTTACAACATACAGCTTTGCATTGATCTTTTCCATCTCTGTCAAGTCAATAGCTTTTTCATCTGCACTGATTTTGATTACTGCATCACTTGCCGGCACCTGCTTTATACAGGCAATTATGTTCATATTATTAGACCTCCTCTTTACCCCTCACCCTATCCCTCTCCCCGAAGGGGAGAGGGGACTTTTTTCCTCTCCCCACTGGGGAGAGGATTAAGGTGAGGGGGTCAGTGTTTCTCTATCTCCTCCAACACCCTCTCAATCCCCTTTCCCTCTGATGCAACTGTAAGGATAACGCCCGGCCTCTTCCTCTTTTGCGGCAAAAGGCTTATCATATCCTCAATTGATTTTGCTGTCTCTTCTGCATTCTTTAGGTCTGCCTTATTTACAACAAAGATATCAGCAATCTCCATTATCCCTGCCTTCATCATCTGTATATCATCCCCAAGCCCCGGAGTAATCACCACAGCAACAGTATGAACAATATCCTTAACAGCAGTCTCGCTCTGGCCAACGCCTGCTGTTTCAATGAATATAATATCCTTGCCAAGAGCATCAAGCGCAAGAGCAGCATCAAACGCAGTTTTTGAAAGCCCGCCGAGGCTGCCTCCTGCTGCCATGCTCCTGATAAAGACGCCGTCATCCATAGAATGATTGCGCATTCTTATCCTGTCGCCGAGTATTGAACCGCCTGTTATCGGGCTTGTAGGGTCTACTGCAATAACGCCAACTGTTTTTTTATTCTTTCTCAGCAGCCTTATCAGGCTGTCAATAAGCGTGCTCTTTCCGCTCCCAGGCGCGCCTGTAATGCCGACTATATGCGCACTTCCTGTGTGCGGCTTTAGCGCCTTTAATATTTCCTTTCTCTTTTTAGCATCATCTTCAATAATTGAGATTAACTTTGCTGCAGCACCCTTATTGCCTTTTAGGAGTTCTTGTATAAGTTTTTTCACCTGAAATTCCCCCTCACCCTAACCCTCTCCCGCAAGGGGAGAGGGGAAACTAAGAAGTTTCCCCTCCCTTGATGGGAGGGGACTAAGGGGAGGGTGGTAATTTTCATTCCCCTTTGTGTCTTTTAGACCTGATTGTTTCATTTATAAATTCAATAATCTCCTCTGTATTTGTCCCCGGAGTAAATACCTCTGCAACGCCTTTTTTCTTTAGCAATGCTATATCCTGTTTTGGAATTATACCGCCGCCGATCAGCAGCCTGTCCTTTAATCCACTCGTTTTCATCAGCTTTAATAATTTTGGAAATATCTGATTATGCGCGCCTGAAAGCAGGCTTATCCCAATCACATCCACATCTTCCTCCAAAGCTGCATTTACAATCTCCTCTGACGTCTGCCGCAGGCCGAGGTATATCACCTCCATTCCAGCGTCACGAAGCGCCATGGCAATTATCTTTATTCCTCTGTCATGGCCGTCTAAGC
>CAKKRA010000153.1 GCA_919902475.1 Nitrospiria bacterium | reverse complement strand
CTGTTTTTCACCAGAAAAATTCCAGTGACCGTAAAAATATTCGTTCCATTCTTCTGTAGTGAGTTTGGATTTTTCCTTAATCTCTCTGCTGACCTTTGGTGGGGCTCCCAATTTCTTGAAGATTAAAATAAACTCATAATCAAGCTTGATGATTCCATTACGAGGATAAGGGAAAGAGCCCATAATTGTTGCTCCGCCTGTTGTATTGCATGTGGTAACCTTCTGCCAGATAATAGCGCCCATATAATCAAAGCCAATGGTCTCGCAGAATTTAATTATTTCCTCTCTTATCGGAATTATTTTATATCTGCCATAATAAACAGACCTTGCAAACTGGTCGCCAATGTTTACACACAAGCGGCAGCCTTTATGCAAGACCCTGTAGCACTCCTTCCAGACGAGGTTGAGGTTGTTAATATAGTCTTCATAGGTATCATTAAACCCTATCTGGCTTCCATTGCCATAGTCCTTAAGCTGCCAGTAAGGTGGAGATGTAATGACAAGATGAACAGACTCATCCTTCAGTTCTTCCATGTTGCGGCTATCGCCGATGATTATTGTGGTTTTATATTGCATAAATAGTAATCGTTTATGATGTTGGAATCTCTATAGTGAAAATATTTTCTGCACAAGAATCAGCGTTATGAGTTGATACGATAGAGTCTACTAATATTTTCCCCTTATGTTTTTCAACAATTTCTTTAGCAACGTAAAGTCCTATCCCAGCACCTTCAGAGGTATATAATTGAGATTTTCTTCCTTTATAAAATTTCTCAAAAATACGATCCTTTTCATCAGGTAAAATTAAAGGTCCAAACGATTTAACTTTAATAATTACTTTATTAGTTATACTTTCAAAAGATACAGTTATATTTTTATTTTTTTCACAGTACTTTACTGCATTATCAATTAATATATGAGGTATTAATGCAAAGGAATCGTAAACCTGAATTGCTGATGAAAAAGGAGATTTTAATATAATTTTACATCCCTTGGTTTCTGTTTTTGATAAGTAAAGAAATCTCATTTTATCAAAAAATCTAAATACTTCAAAAGGTCTCTTTTTTCCTGCAGTAATGACGGCTGGATTAGAAAACAAAGAAATAAGCTCCATTTGATTACTTAAGAGCTCTGACGCCTTGAAAATTGTTTTTAAATATTCCGGCGACTTATCAAACTTCTCATCAAAATTTGATCCTTTTTGTTTATTAATAAGATCTTCAGCATTTTGCTTAATTAGTGAGTTTGTTTTCTGAATATCATGTAAGCTTGCTATTGCAGCTTTAGTTTTTTCTTGAATGAACCCCTCAAAATGCAAAATGCTTTCTTTTAACAAGTTAAACCATTTAATAATTTTATTTGATTCAATTTTATTGCTATTGTATTTTTTTCTGAAATTCTTCGGGCAATAATTATTCTCAGGGTAAGCTATTAAACCGGAAAAAACTACTTTTTCGTTATTACATAAAACACTAAAAATCGAAAACCCATGCGGGCATTTAGAATGTGTTATTTCATTAGAATATGTTAGCGACTTATATATCTCTTTGCATTTTTTTCTGTCGATATTTTTGCTACAAAATCGTGGATAGGAGAATAAAAAGCCGTCATTGAGAGCCATATCATTAGTGCTTGTAGTGATGATAAAAGGGAATGGTGATAAACTCTTTAATATTTTTTGTGTAATGCTTTCATTCATTTTGTATTAAGCTCAATAAGTTTTGTAGATAAATTAATAATAGAAGCTATCAACTCGGGGTCCTTAAAGCTCTTTTTTACCCAAGATACAAAAGACTTGTGATCTTTTCCTGTCAAGCTCTTATAAAGTTCATGTTCAACCTTACTAATTTTAGAACTGTCAACACCATTGTGGTTCAATAGTTCTTTTATTCTTGTCCAATAAAAAGTAACTGAAAACTTTTCTTTTAGAAAGTCTTCTATTCTGTTTTTTATTTCTATAGCCCTTGCATCTTTATTTAGAACATCATCCGCAAGCTGAAAAAACTTTGTTTGTTCAATGGCAAATTTTTGACCAGAAAAAGCAATTAATGCTACAGAAGGATTGCTCTTTTTAATATCCTTCAAAATTCCTATTGCTCCTTCTCTTGAATAGCCTCCACCAACTCCTCCGATATCGAGAAAAATAATATCATAATCTCCATCTTCAATATTTTTAAGATTTTTTATATCTTTCCATTGGTCTATAGCATATCCCTCTTTCTTTAAGACTTTTATTTGCGGAACATCCTCATCGTCTATAAATAATATCCTTGCTCTTTTCCTGATTTCATTTAAATCTGTCGTAATCTGAATGTCTTCTAATTGTTTTCTTTTAAACCATCGCCAAATAGCATCAAACATTGTAAACCCCACAGCCTTATTATAACTTACCCTATTTTATCTCTTCTTCTTTTCAATGCCTTTTTTTATCTCAAAATACGCAATATTATTAGGTTCGTTTATAGTCTACATTCAACTACCTATACAGCTATTATCTTGTCTCCTTAAACTCCTTTTCTGTCCTCTCAACCAAAACCATCTTTATTTTTTTATATAGAAATATTAAAGCAAAAAGGGCAGGGTATATCGTCCCTGCCCTTTCCTGATTACTATATCACTATCAACTTTCATCAACTGCACTTTCCTTATTAAAATAGCGCTCAAGCGCCTTTGCAATGGCATCTGAACAGGAGAAGACCTTTCCGCCCTCTTCCCATGCAGGCGAATGGCATGATATGCCTTTTAATTGTTTTATTATTGCCTCAGGGCTGGTATGTGTGCGAAGCGCCAGGGATACAAGCCTGCTTATAGCCTCTGACTGGGATGCAGCGCAGCCCCCTGCCTTTCCCATCTGGGAAAATAGCTCAAATGGCTGGCCGTTTGCATCTTCATTTATTGTAACATAAAGATTGCCACAGCCTGTGTTCATCAGCCTTGTCTCGCCCTTTATTACAACAGGCCTCGGCCTTGGCGTTATCTTGCCTTTGCTGTCAGCATCTGCTTCAGCCTTTGTTTTTTTACCTTCTGCTGTTTTGCCTGTTGAAAGCACCTGCTCTTCCCTGCTCCCATCGCGGTAAATGGTTACGCCCTTGCATCCGAGCTTATATGCCATTATGTAAACCTTTTCTACATCCGATGGTTCAGCATTATGGGAAAAGTTTACTGTCTTGGATACAGCATTATCTGTATATTTCTGAAATGCTGCCTGCATCTTTATATGCCATTCTGGTTCAATATCATGAGAGGTAACAAATACCCTCTTTGCATCCTTTGGCACAGAGTCCATTGCATTAACACCGCCCATTATGGCAATTGTTCTCATGAGCTCGTCAGAATAAAAACCGTCTGCAATTGCCCTTTCTTTAAAATATGGGTTCACCTCAAGAAGCTCATCCTTATCCATTACTGTTCTGATAAATGACAGGGCAAACAAAGGCTCAATCCCGCTTGAGCAGTTTGCAATGATGCTTAATGTGCCGGTTGGCGCTATGGTTGTTACTGCTGCATTCCTTACCTTTGGCCCGCCGTGCATGTCATAAAAGCTTCCTTTATAATTTGGAAATGAGCCGCGTTTTTTTGCAAGCTCAATGGACGCCTTTCTTGCCTCTGATGTAATAAACTTCATTAAGTCCTCAGCAAGCATAACAGCGCCGTCAGAGCTATAAGGTATGCCCAATTGAACAAGCATGTCTGCAAAACCCATTACCCCAAGGCCGATCTTTCTGTTGCCTTTGGCAAGCCTGTCAATCTCAGGAAGGGGAAATTTGCTCATATCAATAACATTATCAAGGAAGTGGGTCGCCTTTTTTATTACCCTTGAAAGCCTCTCATAATCAATCATGCCGTCCTGCAGGCTGCCGCTGTCTGAGCCAATGGATGTCTTTACCATCCTCGCAAGGTTTACTGAGCCTAAATTGCATGCCTCATAAGGCAATAATGGCTGCTCTCCGCATGGGTTTGTGCTCTCTATCTCTCCAACGAGCGGCGTTGGATTGTCCCTGTTTAATCTGTCAAGAAAGATGATGCCGGGCTCCCCGTTCTTCCATGCCATATTCACAATCAGGTCAAAAACCTCTTTTGCCCTAAGGCTCTGTATCTTTTCCTTTGTCCTTGGATTAATCAGGTCGTAATCCTCATCCTTTTCCACTGCCTGCATAAAATCCTCTGTTATGCCTACAGAGATATTAAAATTGTTCAGGGAGTCATTGTCTCTTTTGCATGTGATAAACTCAACTATATCCGGATGGTCAATGCGCAGGATGCCCATATTAGCGCCCCTTCTTGTGCCTCCCTGTTTTACAGCCTCTGTTGCTGCATTAAAGACCTTCATAAATGATATCGGCCCGCTTGCAATGCCGCCTGTTGACAGCACCTTGTCATTTACAGGACGAATCCTTGAAAATGAAAAGCCTGTTCCGCCGCCGCTCTTGTGTATCAAAGCAGTGCCCTTTAATGCCTCAAATATGCTCTCCATTGAATCGCCGACTGGCAGGACAAAACACGCAGAAAGCTGCTGAAGCTCCCTGCCTGCATTCATTAGAGTAGGGGAATTCGGAAGGAATTCAAGGTTTGTCATCAGGTCATAAAACTCCTCTGCTGTCTTATATATGTCTGCCTTTGGATTATATATAAGATCAGCAGAGGCAATATTCTCTGCAACGCGCCTGAACATGTCTTCTGGCGTCTCTATTACCTTTCCCTTTTCATCCTTTTTAAGATACCTCTTTTCAAGCACCTTGATTGCATTTGGGGAAAGTCCTAATTTTTTTTCTATTCTTTCTTCGTGTCTGGCTTCGTGTCTGGCAATATCAATCTCCACTGCCTTGTGCTGAGACGTTAAAGGCATATTACATTCCTCTTTAGTCTTGTCATCAGGAGGAAAATCAACAAGCGGGTTTTTTGTATTCTTTTTAATCTCAGTTGTAACCGGGGTTGATGCCAAGTTAGCAGCGCTGTTAAAAAACATCATCTGTTTCTTGCTGCTGCCTTCAACGCCTTTTACTATATCCATTAAGATTTCCTCCTTTGAATAAATTGATTAACAA
>CAKKRA010000152.1 GCA_919902475.1 Nitrospiria bacterium | reverse complement strand
CGCCTTTATATTTGAGATTGCGCGCTCAGAGATTGGCTATACTGCCCAAAGGCCTCTTGAGTATTCTGCTGTTGTCTTAGCTGCTGCAATAAGAGAAGGCTTTGAAGGGCCTGTGTTTATTCAGGGAGACCACTTTCAGATAAGCGGGAAAAGATATAATGAAAACCAGCAGGCAGAGATGGATTATCTTCACGGCCTTATAAAAGAGGCAATTGATGCGGAGTTCTATAATATTGATATTGACGCCTCTACAACCGTTGACCTATCAAAACCCACAGTAAAGGAACAGCAGAAGCCTAATTATACAATAACCGCAGCCCTTACAAACTATATAAGAGAGATTGAGCCTAAAGGCGTCACAGTATCAGTGGGCGGAGAGATTGGCGAGATAGGAAAGAGCAACAGTACAGTAGAAGAGCTAAAGGCATTTCTTGACGGCTTTAAAGAAACAGCAAATAAAAATCAGACAGGACTTAGCAAGATAAGCGTTCAGACAGGGACATCTCACGGGGGTGTAGTGCTTCCTGACGGCACGCTTGCGCAGATAAAGATAGATTTTGATACGCTAAAAAAGCTTTCTGATGCAGCAAGGAATGAATACGGCCTTTCAGGCGCTGTTCAGCACGGCGCTTCTACCCTTCCTGAATCAGCCTTTGGAAAATTTGTAGAGTCCGGATGCTCAGAGGTTCACCTTGCCACAGGTTTTCAGAATATTATTTATGACAGCGCTCACATGCCATCAGATTTTAAATCAGAGGTTTATGAATTTATAAAAAAGGAATTTGCAAAAGAGAAAAAAGAGGGGCAGACAGAGGAGCAGTTCCTATACAGCACAAGGAAAAAGGGATTCGGTTCACTCAAAAAGAAATGGTGGGAGCTTCCAAAAGAGGTAAAGGCAGGAATTGCAGCAGAGCTTGAGGAAAGATTCGGCCTCCTCTTCGAAAAGCTGAATGTGGTTAATACAAAAGACATAGTGAATAAGTCAGTCGGCAAAAACATTATAAAAAAGGAGATTCCAGATACTGTAAGGAGAATGATATGAAAGAGAGATTGGCAATTATAGTCGGCGGCGGCCCTGCGCCGGGCATTAATGGCGTGATAAGCGCTGCAACAATAGCAGCCATCAATGAAGGCAAAGAGGTTATCGGGATACTTGAGGGATTCAAGTGGCTTTCAAAGGGGAGTAAAGATAAAGTAATGGCGCTTAAAATAGATGATGTAACAAGGATACACTCAACAGGCGGAAGCATATTAAGAACATCAAGGGAGAACCCTACAAAAGACCCAAAGAAGATGCAGAATGTCTTAACAGCGCTCAATGAACTTGGAATTAAATATCTGCTTACAATAGGCGGTGATGATACTGCCTATAGCGCAAGCGTCGTTGAAAAAGAGGCTAAGGGCATGATTGCAGTTGCCCATGTTCCAAAGACAATAGACAATGACCTTCCTTTGCCAGGCGGCATGCCGACCTTTGGATTTGAGACTGCAAGACATCTTGGCGTAAGGCTTGTTCAGAACCTGATGGAGGATGCAAAGACAACAGGCAGGTGGTATTTTGTAATTGCCATGGGAAGGACAGCAGGACATCTTGCGCTCGGCATGGGCAAGGCAGCAGGCGCAACACTGACATTGATTGCAGAGGAGTTTCCAGATGGAAAGATATCATTGCAGCAGGTATGCGGCATACTTGAGGCTGCAATCATAAAGAGGCTCGCATCTCAAAAAAACCACGGTGTTGCTGTAATAGCAGAAGGGATTGCAGAGAGGCTTAATCCAGATGAGTTAGAAATATTAAAAGACATTGAAAGGGATGAGCACGGCCATATAAAACTTTCGGAAATCCCATTTGAAAAGATACTCAGGGAAAGGGTTAAAGCGTCATTTGATGAAAGGGGCATCAAGGTAAATATCATCGGCAAGTCCATCGGCTATGAGCTTAGGGCAGAGCCGCCGATTCCATTTGATGCAGAATACACAAGGAACCTTGGGTATGGAGGCGTAAGATTTCTTTTGAATGGCGGCTCAGGCGCAATGATTATATACGACAGCGGCAGATTAACGCCAATCCCGTTTAAGGATATGATAGACCCGAAAACTGGAAAGACAAGGATAAGGCTTGTAGATATAAAATCCGAATCCTATGCTATTGCAAAGAAATACATGATAAGGCTTGAAAAGGAAGACCTTGAAGATAAAAACATCAAATCACTTGCAGAGGCAGGAAAGATGACAGTGGAGGAGTTCAAGAAGAGGTTTTCTTACCTCGTATGATTTTTGGTGGAGCTGAGCGGGATCGAACCGCTGACCTCCTCGTTGCGAACGAGGCGCTCTCCCAACTGAGCTACAGCCCCACTGGTAATTTTAAAATTTTACTACTTTTTAAAATAAAAAACAATGGAATTTAAATAATCCTGCAGAAGGCATCAACAATCTTTGACTCAAACTGCGAGCCTGCTGATGCCTTGAGACTCTTTATTGCATCATCCTTTGACAGGACATTGTGCCATGGCAGGCCTGATGTCATAGAGACAAAGGCATCTGCCACAGCAAGGACGCGCGACAGGTAAGGGATATCCTCGCCCTTTAGCCCGTCAGGATAGCCTGTGCCGTCATGCCTTTCATGGTGGGAATAGATAATCGGCGCAAGATGCGCAAGCGCAGCAACTTTTTTTATAATCTCAGCGCCTCTTGCAGGATGCCGCTTCATTATAGCCTCCTCCTCATCTGTTAGATCACCGGCCTTTTTCAAAATGGCGGCTGGGGCTGCAATAAAACCTATATCATGCAGCAGGCTTGCAAGCCGCAGATTATCCCTTTCTTTGTCTTGAAGGCCGAGGGCTTTGGATAGAAGCATTGAATACTCCCTTACCTTTTCCGTATGCTCACGAAAGAATGAGGCCTTTACATCTATTGCGCTTATAACAGCCTCAATATTCCCTATATCCTGATTTAAGAGCGGAGCAATCTGGTCAGAGTTATTTTCCATCTGCGCTATCAGGGTTTCACGGTATAGATAGACCAGATTTCTTCCTGCATTCTTTGCTGAATAGAGCGCAGCATCAGCCCTTTCAATTAACTGCTCAATATTATCAGCGCAGCTCGGAAAACAGGCAATGCCCATGCTTACAGTAAGCCCTATCTTACTACCGTTTGGAAGCGGAAATGGCATCTTTGAAATTAGGCTTCTTATCCTTTCGCCCACCAGCTTGGCCCCAGAGGCGTTGGTTTCAGGGAGGATAATAGCAAACTCCTCTCCCCCGTATCTTCCCGCTATATCCACAGTGCGAATCTGCATTTTGAGGACTTGCGCAAATAACTTTAGAACCGCATCGCCTGCAGGATGGCCATAGGTGTCATTAACCCGCTTAAAGTGGTCAATGTCTATTAAGAGAAAGGAGAAATAGTGTTCATAACGGCTGGAGCGGGCAGACTCCTCTGTGAGCCTCTCCATAAATGCCCTTCTGTTTAAAAGGCCTGTAAGGCTGTCTGTGGTTGCAAGCTCTGCTGTCTTAGTATAGAGCCGTGCATTTTCAACAGCCTTTGCAGATTGGAGCGCGAGCATAAAGAGAAGGCTTTCATCCTCCTCTGTAAATTGTCCATTATCATTCTTATTAGCTGCAAAGATGGCGCCAATCACCTTGTTTTTCAGCATAATAGGGATGCCTAAGAAACCATTGATAAAGGGATGGCCTGAAGGCAGACCCTTAAAACGGGAATCAGAAGATGCATCAGCAAGGCGAATCGGCGCGCCGCCCTGCAGGACCGCGCCGAGCAGCCCCAGCCCCTTTGGCATTGTCTTTACAGGAAAGTCGTCAGGCGGGATATTTGCCTTGAAATATTGGATTGCCCCTGTCTCTGGATGAAGGATTACTAAGGCAGAGAGTTCAGCCTTTACCAGCAATGCAGAGAGCAGGCTCAGCTCCTCAAGCAGAGGCTCTAATGACAGTTGAGAGGCTATTGCTGCAACTGCCTCATGAAGTATTGCCATCTGCCTGACCTTTTTCTGCTCCTCTTCAAAAAGCCTCCTCTGCTCCATCTGGCTGTTCTTGAGATTTACAGCCATATTATTAAAGGCGCCTGCCAAGATGCCTATCTCATCCATCCTCTTAGTTTCAATCGCCACATCTAAATCGCCCTGTGCAATCTTTTGTGATAATGCCGCCATCTCCCCAAGGGGGCGTGATATGGAGCGGGCAATAACAAATGCAATAACAGAAGAGATAAGAAAGGTAATGAGAACGCCCGCGGTAAAAACAATCATTACCCTCTTTTCTGCCTTCTTAGCCGCTGCTTGTACACTTTCCCTTTTCTCCTTTATAATATCAAATAATCTTGTGGTCTTTTCAGAGGCAGGGTGAACATATTTGTAGTCCATCTCCTCCATAAGCCTCATTGCCTGCGGCTTTCCAATTGGCGAGGCGATATTGAACATAGCCAGTGTAAGCCTCTTTATATCTTCATAGTCAAATTTTATCTCCCTTACAATCTTTCTCTCTTCGGGAGTAAGGTCTGCTGCCTCAATATCACGGAGCTTTTCCTCTACAATAGATGCCTGATTTCTAAAATCCCCAATGTGTTCCTCTCTCTTTCCTGTAATAACATAATCATAGGCAGGCATTGCCATCAAGGTAACATTGAACCGCAGATTACCTGCCATTGCCTGATGCTGGGCCAGCTCATTTAATCTTCCAATATAAGAGGTAAGCTCCCTGACAGATAGGAATACAATAATGCTAAAAACAATTACAACAAAAATAACAGCCATAAATCCAAGCAGCAGCCTTGCAGATATTTTCATATTATTCCCTTAATAAGTTGCAACCCCAGAGGTGATTTCATTTATCCAGCACCTGTCTTATCTTTTCTAAAAGGTCTGAAGGTGAAACAGGTTTGGCAATAAAGTTTAATCCCATTTCAAATATGTCTTCTCTCTTTATAATATCCTCAGTATACCCGCTAATAAATATGGCTTTAACATCAGGGCTTATATTTTTTATCTTATTATAAGCCTCTCTGCCGTTCTTCTTGGGCATTATTACATCAAGGAGTATCAGGTTTATCTCATCCTTGTTTTCCATAAATCTATCCACTGCATCCTCGCCGTCAGCAGCCTCTATAACCTTATAACCAAACTCTTCAAGAACTGTTTTTACAAGCCTTCTGACCTCAATCTCATCTTCTGCGAGGAGTATTGTCTCTGTCCCGCCTGTATGAACAGCCTTCTTTTTTGTTTCAGTAGATTCAAGGGTTGATTCAATTATCGGAAAATATATATTAAATGTTGTTCCTTTTCCCAATTCGCTGTTGACGTCTATATAGCCGTTATGCTGTTTGACAATTCCATATACAATAGAAAGCCCAAGCCCTGTGCCCTTGCCGACCTCCTTTGTTGTAAAGAAGGGTTCAAATATCCTCTCCTTAGTCATCTCATCCATACCAATGCCTGTGTCTGAAACAGATAAGAGGACATAGTCGCCGGGTTTTCCATATCCGTGTGACCTTACAAATACCTCGTCAACATTCACAACCTCTGTTTTTATAAATACAGTCCCTCCCTTTGGCATTGCATCCCTTGCATTTGCCACAAGATTCAGAAGAACCTGCTCTATCTGGCCGGTATCAGCCATTATTATTGTCCCCTTATCTGTAAGCGCTGTCTTAAACTCAACATTTTCTGTAATAACCCTTTGCAGAAGCTTTTCCATGCCCTTTATAATATCATTAAGGAGCGCAGGCCTTATATTGATTATCCTTTTCCTGCTGAATGATAGAAGACTGTTAGTCATATTAGCTGCCTTTTCTCCTGCTGAAATTATATTCATGAGATAAGAGTTTGACTGGACATCATTATCATTCTCAAACTTCATCTGCAGCAGGCTGCTAAAGCCTAATATTGCAGTAAGAAAGTTATTAAAATCATGCGCAATCCCTCCTGTTAGCTGGCCGATTGCCTCCATCTTCTGCACATGCCTTAACTGCTCCTCAAGCCGCCTTTCATTTGTTACATCCCTCTTTACTGCAACATAATATGCCGGCCTGCCTTTAGAATCAGATACTGTTGAGATGCTCGTTTCTTCTTCAAATAGCGACCCGTCCTTGCGTTTATTGATAAGAATGCCTGACCATGAGCCTGCGCTTTTAAGCGCAAACCAAAGTTTACTGTAATATTCTGAACTATGTTTTTCGCTTTTGAGGATACTCGGTTTCTTACCAATCGCCTCTGCTGCTGGATAACCTGTATTTCTTTCAAAGGCAGGATTGACATAAACAATGTTTCCTTCAAGGTCAGTGATTACAACACACTCTGATGACTGCTCAACAGCGGCGCTCAAAAGTGCGTGCTTTTCCTCTATCTGCATGCGCTCCATCTCATTTGTTTTATTTCTATCTTTAATAATAGCCCTCTATAAATATAATAATTACTAAAAATCTATTCTTTTCAAGTATTAATTTTATCAAAAAAACCTATTATGTCAAGACAATAGGAAAGAATTGCCATGGATGGAATATTATGAAGCGCTTTATAAGGCGCGGAAGGAAAATAAACCTGTCTTTTTACTACCCCTTTACACTTAACAAAAATGCCTTTTCAATCTTCATATTATTAGTCAGCCTCAAAAGGTCATCCTTTATTTTATTTGAGGCATCAAGAATAATTCCTGTATTCTTGCTCAATGACGGGACAAGTTTTGAAGATGCCTTATCAAATGAAATCAGCAATGCATTTAATCGCGATAATTCTTCAGTATGCCTTAAAAACAAATCATTTAGTCTGTCCATCTCATTTATTGTAAAGGCATATTCTTTGACAAGCGCTTTATAAGTCCCTCTATCCTGCGTCTTTTTAAAGGATTCTGTTGCATCTATAGCCTGCTGCAGGCTCTTTTTATAAGAAGTTATCTGCTCACTGAGCTCAATTATTTCATCTAAACCCTTTTTAACTGATATAAGCGTCAGGTCAGGCGCATCCTTTTTAATAGCATCAGAGATGCGTGGATTATCCTGAACCCTTGTTAAAAAATCTATTATTGCAGGCATATTATCCTTTATTAAATCAAGATTAAAAATAATCTTTTTTGAGATTTCAATATCGCCGTATATAAGCTCCATCTTCTGTATCTCAGTGTTTATCATATCTGCTGTTCTGTGTATCTTGTTCATTTTGCCTATATATAATGAATAGAAAAGCCAGAGAGACACTGATAATATCAAAATAGCACAGATGTAGATAAAGAGATGCTGTGTCCATTTTTTGTTTTCAATCTCATCATGAATCTTAACATTTAATCTCGGCTGTTCAAATTCTGTAGAGGTATCGCTATCTCTGATTTCATCTTCTTTATCAATTAAGAATTGAAGGTGGGAGTCACCAATGGTTATCTCATCACCTGTCTCTAATTTCTTTGATTTAATCTTTTCCTTATTTACAAATGTCCCGTTTGTGCTGTTTAAGTCAACAATCCACCAGCCTTCGCTGTCCTTTTCAAGCCGGGCGTGTATCCTTGACGCCTTATTATTATCAGCAAGGCTTATATCGCAGGAAGACGCCCTTCCAATCTCATGCACAATGCCTTTCAATGTAAAGGTCTTATCCTTTTCACCCTTTATCTTTTCTATTATTTTATACATAATATTGCTCTAACAGGCTGTTGAAAAAGTCATCAACAGCCTTGATTACACAGATTAGTAAAAATGATTACACAGATATTTCAAGGAGCTTTTATCTGTGTAATCAGAGATTGTTGAGTTTTTCAACAAGCTCTTAAGCTTTAACCTCTGCCTTCCACTCTGTGAACCAGATTGCCAAGAAACTTATTTAAAACATTTTTCCTTGGTAGAAAAGAGATTATCGGGCTGCGTCTGACACCAATTCTATTCAATTCTTCTATTATCCCTTTATGGTTTTTGTCTATTTTTAATCCGTTGTAAAATGCATTAATTGCCTTACGCCTATGTCCTCCTGCAAAGTATACCCTGCCAAGATTTAGATAGTAAGCAGGGTTATAAAACTCCTTTTTCAACGCCCTTTCACAAAAGTTTGCGGCATCTCTATATCTCTTTTCAGCAAGTGCAGTAGCAAGCCCAAGATAAGAAAGATAATCTGGCGGCATATTATCCATATCATAGCGCCCCTTCTCAATCGCTGCCTTAATAGTATTTAAGGCATCCCAGTATTTTCCATCCTTAAGTAATTTTATTCCTAATCCCAACAGTTCCTGCGGCTTAAGATTATCCATTTAATTCGCCCTCCTTTATAAGATTGGATTTATCTTAACATTATTATCATCTAATTTATAAATTGCGCTGCTCATGCCTTCTTTATTAACCAATACTTTTCTTCCTTCAACCTTCAGCCTTCCTTCTGCAAATAGCTGGATAGCTATTGGATATATCTTATGCTCATATTTTAATATAAGCTCTGAAAGAGTGTCAACAGTATCATTATCCATAACAGGGACAACCGCCTGAATTATTATTGGCCCTTCATCCATGCCTTCTTCTACAAAATGGACTGTGCAGCCTGAAAATTTCACGCCATGTTCAAGCGCCTGCTTTTGCGCATCCAAACCCGGAAATGATGGAAGCAGCGCAGGGTGAATATTCATTATCCTGTCTCTGAAAGGCTCTATTAATGCAGGTGTAACAATCCTCATAAAACCAGCGAGGAGAACCAGATCAACCTTATGCTTGTTTAATTCTTCTACAACCTTTTTATCAAACTCCTCTCTGTTTTTATAATCCTTTGGACTAAGAGAAAGTGTTGGAATATCATTCTCCTTTGCCCTGACAAGGCCGTATGCATCCTTCTTGTCGCTGATTACAATTGCAATCTCAGCATCTATCATACCTTTTTTAGAGACATCAATTATTGATTGTAGATTAGAGCCCCTGCCAGAGATTAAGACGGCTAACCTGATTTTTTTAGACATACACTACCCTGTTTTCTCCTTCTGTTATCTCGCCGATCAAATAAACCTTTTCGCCGAGTCTCTCTGCCTTAGCCTTTATTTTATCAACCTCTTTATTTGGCACAACAAGTATCATGCCTATCCCCATATTAAAATCACGATGCATCTCATCATCATCTATATTGCCGTTCTTCCGGATATATTCAAATACCGGCAGGACATCCCAGCTTTCCCGCCTTATCTTTGCCTGACATCCTTCTGTCAATACACGAGGGAGGTTTTCTGTAATCCCTCCGCCAGTAATATGCGCTATGCCTTTTATATCAAAGTCCTTCATGAGTTCAAGGATGCTCTTTACATATATGCGAGTCGGCTTTAAAAGCTCCTCGCCAACTGTGCAGCCGAATTCATTTATCATAGAACTTATTTTAAGTCCCAAATGCTCAAAAAAGACCTTTCTTGCCAAAGAATAGCCGTTGCTGTGAAGGCCTGTTGATGCAAGGCCGATAATCTTGTCTCCATGAATAATCCTTGAACCGTCAATTAGCCTTTCTCTGTCAACCACGCCAACAGCAAAGCCTGCTATATCGTATTCACCTTCTGGATAAAATGACGGCATCTCTGCTGTCTCGCCGCCGATTAAGGCGCAGCCTGCCTGCCTGCACCCATCGGAAACCCCTTTTATTACATCCCTTGCCTTTTCTACATGCAGTTTGCCTGTTGCAAAGTAGTCAAGGAAAAAGAGCGGCTCTGCGCCCTGAACAACAATATCATTAACAGACATGGCAACCAAATCAATGCCAACTGTATCGTGCTTATCCATCATAAAGGCGATTTTTAATTTTGTGCCGACACCGTCTGTGCCTGAGACAAGTATGGGGTCTTTATATTTTTTGGGGTCAAAA
>CAKKRA010000151.1 GCA_919902475.1 Nitrospiria bacterium | reverse complement strand
ATCTCCAATAGAAATCTCCTCAGCGCCTAAGCCGAGCCTTACCCTCTCGTCAATCCCTTCATAATGGCAGCATATAAATACGAGCCTTCTTTCCTCTCTGCTAAGCTCAACAGCCTTATTATGATTAAATGTAATTCCCTGCGGCGAAGCTATTATTATCCTTAATTCAGGATAATCGTTTTTTATTGCATCAACTGCATTAAATATCGGCTCTGGTTTTATAACCATCCCTGCGCCGCCGCCATAGGGATAGTCGTCAGCCATCTTGTGCTTATCTGTTGTATAGTCGCGGATATTAATTATCCGCACATCTAAGAGACCCTTTTCCTGCGCCCTTTTAAGTATGCTCTCCTCTAATACAGAAGAGATCATCTTTGGAAACAAGGTGAGGATGTCACATCTCATCATCTCCTATCAGCCCTTTTATAATGTGGATGGTCATCCGTTTATTTTTAACATCCACATCCTTAACAACCTCTAAGGTCGCCGGAATAAGAAGCTCTTTTTTTCTGCCCTTTATTACAAAGACATCATTGCTTCCTGTTGAAAAGACATCTATAATCTCTCCGACAATGAGGCCTGCGTCTGAATGAACTGTTATGCCAATCAGGTCAGACCAATAGTACCGGCCAGAAGGCAGTTCCCTGGCCAGATCTTTTGGTATTCTCACAGACCAGTTTATAAGCCTTTTTGCTTCATCTATTGTGCTGCATCCTTCAAAGCACAGAAGCACACAGTCCTTATGATAGCGGACGCTATTAACCTTACACTTGACATCATTTCCATCAGGCGAGGTAAGGATTACATCTTTTAATTCATTAAACCGCTCTAAGAAATCTAAATCTGTTAGAGGGAGAACCTTTAGCTCGCCATGAATGCCCCTTGCCTTTAGTATCTTCCCGATGGTTATGAGGTCTTGGGCCATCTATGCCACTACTATTCCAATATCTCTAAAACGCAGCGCTTGCCCAGCTTAGTCCCAGCAGCATTCAGGATTGTTCTCATTGACCTTGCTGTCCTGCCCTCCTTGCCAATTACCTTGCCCAAATCCTCCTGAGCAACCCTAAGTTCAACAACAGTAGTCTTTTCACCTTCAACCACACTTACTACGACGCTCTCTGGTTTGTCCACAAGAGACTTTGCAATGTACTCAATAAGCTCTTTCATCACTATCACCTCCATTGCCAATAGCGCCCTGTATTGGGCAGTTACAAATCCAGTTAGAAACTATTTTCCCTGAACACCTTTAAACTGCTGTATTAAACCGCTTCTTTTAAAGATTGACTTGATTGTATCAGTCATCTGCGCGCCCTTTTTAAGCCAGCCAACAGTCTTTTCTGTCTTAATATCCACGGCTGCCGGGTTTGCCAAAGGGTCGTACGTGCCAAGGATTTCTATAAACCTGCCGTCTCTCGGCATTCTTGAATCAGCAACAACAATCCGATAGAACGGCCTTTTGTGTTTTCCCATTCTTGTGAGTCTTATTTTTACTGCCACTTAATCACCTCATTTCCCTTCTATTTTTTATTTACCTCATAAACGGAAAGGCATTGGGCATAAATCTTGCCCTTTTGCCGCCAGACATCATTGTTTTCATCATCTTCTTCATCTGAAGAAACTGCTTTAAAAGCCTGTTCACATCCTGCACCTGTGTTCCGCTTCCGCCTGCAATCCTTTTTCTCCTGCTGCCGTTTATAATATCCGGATTCAACCTCTCCTTTTTCGTCATGGAGTTTATCATTGCCTCAACCTTTGTTATCTCTTTCTCAGGCAATGCTGCGCCAGAGAGTCCGCCAAGCTTGTTCAGCCCCGGTATCATGCCGATAATCTGGTCTAATGAACCCATCTTTTTGATCTGCCTGAGCTGGTCCATAAAATCTTCTAATGTAAAGGTCTGGGAGCGGAATTTTTTCTCTAATGCATCTGCATTTTTCTGGTCATAGACCTCCTGCGCCCTCTCAATCAGGGATAGGACATCACCCATTCCCAGTATCCTTGACGCCATCCTGTCAGGATGAAACGGCTCTAAGGCATCTAACTTCTCGCCTGTGCCGATAAATTTTATCGGCTTTCCAGTAACAGATTTGATGGAGAGGACTGCGCCTCCCCTTGCATCGCCGTCTAACTTTGTCAGGATTACGCCTGTCAGGCCGATTTCTGTATTAAACCGCTCAGCAATATTTACTGCGTCCTGGCCTGTCATTGCATCAGCAACTAATAAGACTTCATTTGGATTGATTTTGCCCTTAATCTCTTTAAGCTCATTCATCAGATCCGAATCAATATGAAGCCGTCCTGCTGTATCAACTATTGCCAGATCATATCCCTGCCTCCATGCCCTTTCAGCGGCATCCTTGCAGATTTTTATTGGACTCTTTTCATCTAAAGGATCATATGTATCTATTTTAAGCTGGCTGCCAAGCGTGATAAGCTGCTGAATTGCTGCCGGCCTTGCAGTATCTGCTGGAACAAGAAACACCTTCTTGCTGTTTTTGCTAAAATAATTTGCTATCTTTCCAGCAGTGGTTGTCTTGCCGGAGCCCTGCAATCCAACGAGCATTATGATGGTCGGCGGATTTGGTGAAAGGTGAAGCGGAGTCTGGCTTTCACCCATCAAACCGCATAATTCCGTGTGAACAATCTTGATGAACTGCTGACCCGGGCTCAGGCTCTCCATTACATCTTTTCCAAGAGCCTTTTCTTTGACCCTGTCAATAAAGTCCTTAACAACCTTAAAGTTTACATCTGCCTCTAAGAGGGCAAGCCTTACCTCTCTTAAGGACTCGCTGATGTTCTGCTCATTCAGAACACCCCTTCCCTTTATCTTTTTTAAGATTGCGTCAAGTTTTGCTGTAAGTCCATCAAGCATTTTAGGGTTCTACGCAGTTTAAGACTTCAATTTATTTTAACTGAATTTCTTATCTCTTGTCAAGTATGCCTGAGCTATTTTGGAGGCTCTTTTTCCTTTATCTTCTTTTTTGCCTTTTCCTTAGGCTTCTCATTAACCTTTTCAGCCTTGGGCTCCTTTGCCTCTTTTGCCTTTGTCTTCTCTGCCTTTTCTTTCTTTGCAGGCTTCTCTGCTTTGGCCTTTGCCTCTACCTTCGCCTTTTTTGCCGGAGACTTTTTCTCCTCTTTCTTCTCCTCAGGTTTTGCCTCAGCGCCGAGCAGTTCTATTACTGCCATCTCTGCCGCGTCACCCTGTCTTCTCCTTGTCCTTATAATCCTTGTATACCCGCCGTTTCTGTCTTTAAATCTTGGCGCTATTGTATCAAAGAGTTTCTTGACTACATCCCTTGTGGTGATAAATGATGCCGCAATCCTCCTTGAATTAAGATCGCCCCTCTTCCCATAGGTAATCATCCTCTCAACTATCGGCCTGATCTCTTTAGCCTTCTCAACAGTTGTCTCTATCTTTTCTTTATCCAATACCGATGTAACAAGGGTTCTGAACAGGGCTCTGCGGTGCGATGTATTTCGTCCTAATTGTCTGCCTCTAACTCCATGGCGCATGTTAACATTCCTCTCCTAAAATTAATTCTATCCTTTTTATTCTGCTGTCTTCTCAGCAAGCTGAGCATCTTTTAGCTTCATTCCCAATGTTAATCCCATTTCCGCAAGAATCTCTTTTATCTCATTTAAGGATTTTCTGCCAAAGTTCTTGGTTTTTAACATTTCTGTCTCTGACTTCTGTACAAGCTCTGATATTGTTTTTATATTTGCATTCTTCAGGCAGTTATACGCCCTCACAGACAGCTCAAGCTCATCAACGCTTCTTAAGAGATTCTTATTAATCTCTTCTTCCTTCTTTTCCTCCACATGGGGCTCAATAATCTCCTCTTCCTCATCAAAGTTAATGAATATATTCATGTGGTCCTTTAATATCTTTGCTGCATAGGCAACTGCATCATCAGGCTTAATGCTTCCGTCTGTTGTTACCTCTAATATCAGCCTGTCGTAGTCAGTCTCCTGGCCAACCCTTGCATTCTCTATATGGTAATTGACCTTTCTTATTGGCGAAAATATTGAGTCTATTGGTATCACGCCTATCGGCTGGCCGTCTTCTTTATTCCTCTCTGCTGTTACATAGCCCCTGCCGTGTTTTACTGCCAACTCCATCTCGAGCTTAGCATCCTTATCCAATGTGGCAATGTGAAGATCCGGCGTCATTATTTCAATGTCTGCATCAGATGTGATATCAGATGCCTTAACTATTCCAGGCCCCTTCTTTTTCAGATATATTGTCTTTGGCTTTTCAGAATGGAGCTTAAGCCTTAAGGCCTTTATATTTAATATAATATCTGTCACATCCTCTTTCACACCGGTTATTGATGTAAATTCATGCAGGACACCCTCTATACGTATGGAAGTAACTGCGGCGCCAACAATAGATGAAAGCAGTATCCTCCTCAAAGAATTTCCTATTGTTGTGCCGAATCCCCTTTCAAAGGGCTCTGCAAAGAATTTTCCGTAGGTATCAGAATATGTATCCTTTTCAAACTCCAATCTCTTTGGGATTTGAAAATCCTTTAATTTTATTATCATTATAGATTCCTCCTGGTGAAGTAAAAGTGCGAAAATTATCTTGAATATAATTCAACAACAAGATGCTCGGAAACAGGCAGCATGATTTCTTCACGAGTCGGAAGACTGACTAAACTGCCTTTAAAGTTCGGCCTGTCAACCTCCAGCCATTGGGGTATGCTCCTGCCCTCGCCGGCAGCAACCGCTGCCTTAATGCCTTCTAGCTGCCTGCTCTTTTCGTTTACTTCAATTACATCACCGCTTTTAACCAAATAAGAAGGAATATTTACCCTTCTGCTGTTAACTGATATATGCCCATGCCTCACAAACTGCCTTGCCTGAACCCTTGATGACGCAAAACCCATCTCATAGACAATATTGTCAAGCCTTCTAACAAGAAACTGAAGAAGATTCTCGCCTGTTATGCCCTTTGCCATCTCTGCCTTCTTAAAATAGTTCTTAAACTGACGCTCAAGCACGCCGAATACCCTCTTCAGCTTCTGCTTCTCTCTGAGCTGAGTGCTGTATTCAGAAACCTTTGCCTTGCGCGACTGGCCGTGCTGGCCTGGGGCATAGCTTCTCCTCTCAAAAGCACACTTTTCCTTGTAACACCTCTCTCCTTTTAGAAAGAGTTTTACGCCTTCTCTCCTGCAGAGTTTACATTCTGCGCCAATATATCTTGCCAATTATTAACCTCCTAATATGCTACGCCATGTTATGTAGCATTGCTTTTAGCTTGCGGCCTTTAATTTATAAATTTACTAACCTGTTATTAGTTACAGGTTATATGTGAATCTCCTTTAGGAGATTCCTTACACCCTTCTCCGCTTTGGCGGCCTGCAGCCGTTGTGCGGAATGGGCGTTACATCCTTAATCAGATTTATTTTAAGCCCTGCTGCCTGAAGCGCCCTTATGGCGGATTCCCTGCCAGAGCCTGGGCCTTTCACATATATATCTATCTGTCTGAGCCCGCATTCCATTGCCTTCCTTGCAGCATTCTCTGCTGCGCGTTGGGCAGCAAATGGAGTGCTCTTTCTCGAACCCTTGAAGCCCTGGTTGCCGGCGCTTGACCATGACACAACATTACCGTTTACATCAGAAATTGTAACAATGGTATTATTAAATGTCGCCTGTATATGGGCAACGCCTGTCTGGATATTCTTCTTTTCCTTTTTTTTGCCTGCCTTTTTATTTACCATAAAATCTTCCTTTCAGTTAAGCCTCTTTTTTCTTACCGCCCATGGTCTTCTTTGGTCCTTTTCTGGTTCTTGCATTTGTCCTTGTCCTCTGCCCTCTTGCCGGAAGACCGCGCCTATGTCTTAAGCCCCTGTACGCGCCGATATCCATAAGCCTCTTGATATTCATTGACACATCGCGGCGCAGGTCGCCCTCAATCTTGTAATTATTCTCAATAATCTCTCTCAGCTTGATTATCTCATCTTCTCTGAGATTTTTAATCCTTGTATCCGGACTTACATTTGCCTCTTTTAATATCTTCTGTGCAGTAGGCCTGCCGATGCCGTAGAGATAAGTAAGCCCTATCTCCACCCTTTTATTAACCGGTAATTCAACACCTGCTATCCTTGCCAATTTTGCCTCCCTTTAAAATACAGTTTGGCGTTTTTAGTTCAAAACGTTTAATTCGCCGAACTCTTAACGCCGAACTCAAAACCTTATCTTAACCCTGCCTCTGCTTATGACGAGGGTTTTCGCAAATGATTCTGACTACGCCTTTCCTTTTGACTACTTTACATTTTACACAAATAGGTTTTACTGATGACCTTACCTTCATATTCTTATCCTCTATTTAAAGCGATATGTTATTCTTCCTCTTGTCAGGTCGTAGGGTGATAACTCTACTGTCACCTTATCCCCTGGCAGAATCTTTATAAAATGCATCCTCATCTTGCCTGATATATGGGCAAGAACTTTATGACCGTTCTCAAGCTCTACCCTGAACATTGCATTGGGAAGGTTTTCTATTATCTTGCCACTAACCTCTATTGCCTCTTCCTTTGACATTATTTATAACACCTCTTATTACTGAAGCCCACTGTTGTCATTCC
>CAKKRA010000150.1 GCA_919902475.1 Nitrospiria bacterium | reverse complement strand
AGCATACATCTTAGTATGTGAGGATGCGAGGCCGAAGCGACAACGCAGCAGATGGGCATTTTTCAGCGTGAACCACCTTAACTCATTAGCTTATATTCTATGCTGTCTACAAGCGCCTGCCAGCTCGCCTCCATAATATTCTCTGACACGCCGACAGTGCCCCACTTCTTCTTTTTATCGCTTGACTCAATAAGCACACGCACCCTCGCCGCAGTGCCCCTGTTTGCTGCGAGCACGCGCACCTTATAGTCAATCAGCCTCATCTCTTTTAATTTCGGATAAAATTTCTCAAGCGCCTTGCGGAGCGCATTGTCCAAGGCATTCACAGGGCCCCTTCCCACTGCTGCTGTATGCTCTGTCTCGCCGCCAACCTTCAACATAATAGTAGCCTCTGAGATAGGCTCCTCCCCCTCTTTTCTCTTTTCAACAATCACCCTGAAGCCGATGAGGTCAAAGAACCTCTTATGCGTCCCGAGCGCCCTCTTCATTAAAAGCTCAAATGAGCCCTCTGCGCCCTCAAACTGATACCCCTGATTCTCAAGCTCTTTAAGCGTCTTTAATATCTCCTTCAGCTTTGGACTCTCCTTTGGCAAAGAAATTTTAAATTCCTCTGCCTTGCGCAATACATTGCCCTTTCCTGAAAGCTCTGATACCAAGACCCTCTGATAATTGCCTACAAGCTCAGGTCTTATATGCTCGTATGTCTCCGGGTTTTTTAGCACAGCGCTGACATGTATGCCGCCCTTGTGTGCAAATGCAGAGTCGCCTACATAAGGCTGATGCTTAAATGGAGAGAGATTTGCAATCTCGCTTACAAAGCGCGATACCTCTTTCAGTTTTTTTAACTGCTCATTGGTAATGCAGTTGAGCTTCAGCTTTAATTTCAGATTCGGGATGATTGAGCAGAGATTTGCATTGCCGCATCTCTCGCCAATGCCGTTGATCGTCCCATGCACCTGCACAGCCCCAAGCCCAACAGCTATAACAGAATTCGCAACTGCCATCTCAGCGTCATTATGCGCATGGATGCCGAGCGGCGCATCAATATTATTTTTTACAGCCAAAAATATCTCTCTTAAGACATCAGGCATTGTGCCGCCATTTGTATCACAAAGCACAAGGCAGTCCACGCCGCCTCTCTTTGCAGCCTCAAGGGTCTGCATAGCATATTCAGGGTTCGCTCTGTATCCGTCAAAAAAATGCTCAGCGTCATAGAAGACCTTCCTGCCCTTGTCTTTTAAATAGGCAATGGAGTCATATATCAATTCAAGATTCTTTTTTAAAGGTATGTGGAGGGCATCAGTAACATGAAGGTCCCATGTCTTTCCAACAATCGTTACTGCCTTTGTTCCGGTATCAAGGAGCGCCCTGATATTAAAGTCCTTTGATACCTTCTGGTCTGCCCTTCTTGTGCTTCCAAAGGCAACGATCTCGGAATTTTTAAGACGCAGTTTTTTTATCTTTTTAAAGAACTCTGTATCCTTTGGATTTGAGCCAGGCCAGCCGCCTTCTATATAATGTATGCCAAAGGCATCCAGTTTCTCCGCAATCCTCAGCTTGTCCTCAACAAGAAAGGCAACATCCTCTGCCTGCGCCCCGTCCCTTAGAGTTGTATCATATAATTTAACATCTGACATATCACACCTTTACCTTTTCTCCTAATTCAAAGGCATCATGCAAAGCCCTTACTGCAAGCTCAGTATATTTAGCATCAATAACGCAGGATATCTTAATCTCTGATGTGCTTATCATCATGATATTTATGCCCTCCTTTGCAAGCGTTGCAAACATCTTCGCAGCAACGCCTGAGTGGGAGCGCATGCCAACGCCAACAATAGACACCTTGGCAATATCAGGATTCAGCAATACATCTGCGGCGCCTATCTCCTTTGTCATCTTCTTCATAATATCAACTGCCTTTTTTGCGTCTCCCTTTGGCACTGTAAATGATATATCTGTAAGCTCCCCTTGGCTGATATTCTGTATAATCATATCAACAATAATATTTGCATCTGATATTGCGCCAAATATCCTGCCGGCAATACCAGGCTTATCCGGAACACCAATCAATGATATCTTTGATGCATTCTTGTCATAGGTGACTCCAGAGACCGCCTCTTGTTCCATATCCTTATCCTCCTTTGTAACTAATGTGCCGCTGTTATTGGTAAAGCTTGAAAGAACGCGCAGAGGGACATTGTATTTTGCAGCAAATTCCACAGAGCGGCTGTGCAAGACCTTTGCGCCAAGGCTTGCCATCTCAAGCATCTCTTCATAAGAAATCTTGTTTAGCTTTCTTGCATTTGGAACTATATTGGGGTCAGATGTATACACGCCGTCAACATCTGTATAGATATCGCACATGTCTGCCTTTAATGCTGCTGCAAGCGCAACAGCAGTTGTATCAGAGCCGCCTCTTCCGAGTGTTGTAACATCAGATTTTTCATCTATGCCCTGAAAGCCTGCTACAATCGGGATTGTCCCTTCCTCTAATGCCTCCTTTATCCGCTCTGCTGTGATTTTTTCTATCCGGGCTTTAGTATGCGCGCTGTCTGTTATAATGCCGACCTGCCTGCCTGTAAAAGACCTTGCCTTGTAGCCCATATCAATAAGCGCCATTGCAAGAAGGGCAATGGAGACCCTCTCGCCTGTTGAGACAAGCATATCAAGCTCCCTGTCATCAGGGCTTGAAGAAATGCCATTGGCAAGCCTTATCAGTCTGTCTGTCTCGCCAGACATGGCAGAGACAACAACAACCACATCATCTCCTGCATCCTTTGCAGCAGCAACCCTTCTGGCAACATTCTTTATCCTTTCAATGCTGCCCATAGAGGTGCCGCCATATTTCTGAACTATTAACATTTCTACTATGAATCTCCTTTATCTTTTTTAACCCCTCACCTTACTCCTCTCCCCAGAGGGGAGAGGAAAATAAGAGTAATACCCTCTCCCCCTTGGGGAGAGGGTTAGGGTGAGGGGGCTGCCTGTCTGCCGACAGGTAAGTGACCTTGCAAAAAAAGCAACCCTAAAGGGTTGCCCTACAAAATTCCCCTTCTCCCCTTCCTCTTTTACAAAGCCGTCATTTCCCCAAAAAATACTCCATCATATTATGCGCAGGATTAAACATCCTCCCTTTTTCACATGTCGCCTCATCAAAGGCGCCGTCAACCTTTCCCTGCTTGTTTGAACTAAAAATTAAATACGGCACAGGGTCTGCTGTATGCGTCTTTTTGGAAATCGGCGTCCTGTGGTCGCACAAGACCATAATCTTATAATCGCCGAATTGCTTTATACCTTCCATAACTGTTCCAACTACCAAATCGTCAAAGTCCTCAATCGCCTTAACCTTTGCTGCAAGGTCGCCATTATGGCTTGCCTCATCCGGCGCCTCTACATGCACATAGACAATATCCTTTTTCTCAAGCTCCTTCAAGGCATATTCTGCCTTGCCTTTATAATTTGTATCAATATAGCCTGTTGCGCCCGGAACATTGACAATATCAAAACCAGCGTATATACCAATGCCCTTCATCAAATCAACTGCAGATATCATTGAACCTTTTAATTTAAATTTATTCTCAAACTTCGGCATCTGCGGAGCCTTGCCCTGACCCCAGAGCCAGATGCAGTTTGCAGGCTTCTTATTTTCCTTCTTCCTTTCTTCGTTTACAGCATGGGAATGAAGGACGCCTGCTGAGACATCCATGAGTTTTTTCAATATAGCGTCGCCATCGCCCTTTGGCAGATATTCGCCTATCTTCTTCCCTGTAATATCATGAGGGGGCACGCACTTCACTTTAACCTTTCCGCCTCTCCATACCATAAGGTGCCTGTAGCTTACTCCAGCATAAAATAGTATATCCTCTGTGCCTATCTGGTCGTTTATCTCCCTTATAAGCTCAACTGCCTCATCTGTTGTAATATGTCCTGAGCTGTAGTCATCCATGATAAGGCTTGGGCTCAATTCTTCAATATCATAAGTGTTATCCTTTGCCTTAAGTGTAACAAGATTGCACCTGTATGCAACATCATCCTTGTCAAGAGATATACCGATGCTTGCGGCCTCAAGAGGCGACCTTCCTGTATAATACTTCTTTGGGTCATAGCCGAGTATAGATAAATTTGTTACATCGCTTCCCGGTGAAAACCCATCCGGTGTTGTCTTTGCCATACCAACCTCGCCGTTTTTTGCAAGCTCATCCATATTCGGTGTTTTAGCAGCCTGCATAGGCGTCTTATTCCCCAATTCTGCTATGGGGTAATCCCCCATTCCATCACAAAGTAAAATTATGTATTTCATGGCTCCTTTCCTAATTTAGTTTAATAGTTTAATAGTTGAATAAGTTGATTGGGTTAATTAAATAACCAGTAAACTTAATCAACCAAATCAACACGTCAACGATGTTAATACCCCAGCACCTTCAGCACCTCTCCTATCTCTGCTTTTACTGTTGTGGGCCTTTGTGACACCTTGATTGCAATATCAGCATCCTTTAAACCGTGGCCTGTTAAGGTGCAGACAATCGTATCGCCCTCCTTGAATATCCCTTCGCTATTCTTCTTTATCACACCTGCAATAGATGCTGCTGATGCAGGCTCGCAAAAGACGCCCTCTAACCTTGCAATCATGCGGTATGCCTCCATTATCTCATCATCTGTTACTGAATCTATTTTGCCGTTTGACTCCTCTGCTGCCTGAACTGCCGGTATCCAGTTTGCTGGATTGCCTATTCTGATTGCAGTTGCAATGGTCCTCGGCTTCTCAACAATCTTGCCGAGAACAATCGGCGCAGCGCCTGCTGCCTGAAAACCCATCATCCTTGGCAAGGCGCTTGTCTTTCCTTTTTCCTTATATGTTTTATATCCGCGCCAGTAGGCAGTAATATTTCCTGCATTTCCAACAGGCAGAAAGTGGTATGCCGGCGCAGAACCGAGCTGGTCGCACACCTCAAATGCAGCGCTCTTCTGGCCTTCAATCCTGTAGGGATTAATAGAGTTAACAATTGTAATTGGATATTTCTCTGTAATCCCTTTTACAATATTTAATGCCTCGTCAAAATTCCCTTCTATCTGCACAACTACAGCGCAGTGTATCATTGCCTGTGCGAGTTTTCCAAGTGCAATCTTTCCCTCAGGTATGAGTATAAATGCCTTCATCCCTGCCCTTGCAGCATAAGCAGCAGCAGAGGCAGAG
>CAKKRA010000149.1 GCA_919902475.1 Nitrospiria bacterium | reverse complement strand
GCCGCTTATCAAAGCGAGCTTCTGCTCCATCTCTGTTGATGTCATCTTGCCTTTGTCAACGCGCTCCTGATAGATTTTTCTTACTTTAGCAATGCCCTTTTGCACTGCTTCATCATTTACATCTTTTAATATTACTGGCAAACCTGAATAGGTAATCACCTGAGCGATTTCTGCTCCCATTATGCCTGCGCCGAGGACTGCAGCCTTGTAGATATACATTTGTATTAACCTCCATTGTATGTCATTCCTGCGAAGGCAGGAATCCAGTAGGGGCGAACGACCGTTCGCCCCTACCTAATAATTCTGGATTCCGCATCAAGTGCGGAATGACGGATTAAACGCTTTTTTATTTCCTCTCCACCACCACTGCGCCGCCGAGGCCGCCGCCAATGCACATGCTGGCAAGGCCGAGTGTTAAATTCCTTCGCTTCATCTCCCTTAATAATGTTAAAGTCAGCCTTGTGCCTGTCATGCCAACAGGATGTCCCAATGCAATTGCTCCGCCATTGACATTTACAATATCCCTGTTTAAACCGAGCCTTTTTTCTACTGCAATATACTGAGCTGCAAATGCCTCATTAATCTCAATCAATTGAATATCCTTTAATTCTAACCCTGCTTTTTTCAATACCAATGGAGTTGCATGAGCAGGTCCAATGCCCATTCTCTGAGGTTCAACGCCTGCAAAGGCATAAGCCCTTATATAGCCGAGAGGCTCATAGCCGAGCTCCTTTGCCTTTTCCTTGGACATGATTAATACAGCAGCAGCGCCGTCGCTGATTGGACAGGAGTTGCCTGGTGTGACGCTTCCATTTTCTTTAAATATGGTTGGATATACTGAAAGCATCTGCTCTGTTAAAGCCACATTTGGTCCTTCATCCTGTGCAAATATCTCTGGCGCAACCTCTTTACCAGCAACCCTCTTTGGCACACTTACAGGAACTATCTCCTCCTTGAATTTACCCTCTCTGATTGCCCTGAATGCAAGTTTGTGGCTTCTTATTGCAAACTTATCCTGCTCCTCGCGGGTTATGTTAAACTCCTCAACAAGGTTCTCTGCTGTCCTTCCCATAAGCTGGTTGCAGATGGGATCAGTC
>CAKKRA010000148.1 GCA_919902475.1 Nitrospiria bacterium | reverse complement strand
TAGGCACGAATTTATTCGTGCAAAAGGCACGGTTAAAACCGTGCCTACAAAAACCTAAGCAACCATAAAGGGTTGCCTACAAAATATTTCCCTCTCCCCTTTGGGGAGAGGGTTAGGGTGAGGGGGATTATAATAATAAAACTATGCCTACAATTACAGTCATAAAAAGCGATTTGGAAAATCTGCTAAAAAAGAAATTTACTATAGACAAGCTTGAGGACTATCTCAAATGGACAAAGGGCGAGGTTAAGGGATATGATGAAAAGGCAGACGAGATAAAGCTTGAGCTTAATGACAGCAACAGGCCTGACCTATGGTGCGCTGAAGGGATTGCAAGGCAGATAAGATGGAGGCTTACAAATAAAAAAGATGCATATCCTTTTTTAAATAAAAAAACAAAGAACGAGATTATTGTATCAAAAGAGTTAAAGGAGATAAGGCCCTATGTTGCTGCATGCACAGCAACAGACATCTATGTAACAGAAAATATCCTTACACAATTAATCCAGACACAGGAAAAGCTCTCTTATATCTTTGGCAGAAAGAGGCTTGGCATTGCCATAGGCGTCTACAATTTAGAGAAGATAAAATTCCCTGTTTATTACAAGGCTGTGAGGCCGGATGAGACTTCTTTTGCCCCGCTCGGCTTTGAAGAAAAGATGAACCTCAACGAGATACTCATTCAACATCCTAAAGGCAAAGAGTTTGGCGGGATATTAAAAGGTAAGGAAATGTATCCGCTTCTGACAGACAGCGAAAACAAGATACTCTCTTTTCCGCCGATAATCAACAGCAGGGAAATCGGAGAGGTAAAGGTTGGCGATGAAAATCTTTTTGTAGAGGCAACAGGGACAGATATAAGGCTTGTCATCCTTGCCATAAACATCATGGCAGCAAATCTCTCTGACAGGGGCGCTAAGATAGAGCCTGTGCAGGTAAGATATCCATTTACAACAGAGCTCGGCAAAACAACTATTACCCCATTTGATTTTTCAGAGCCAGTAACAATATCCCATGCAGATATTGAAAAGGCGCTCGGCGAGGCATGGAAGGATAAGGATATCAAAGATTATCTTGCAAGTTATGGATACGATATAAAGATAAAAAATAAAAGGATTGCTGCTTCACCGCCATTTTTCAGGGATGATTTGATGCATCCAATGGATGTTATTGAAGACCTTGCAATAAGTAGGGGATATGATACATTCAAGCCGATTATGCCGCATCACTTTACTGTTGGCAGTCTGTCTGATATAGAGTTTTTATCAGACAGGGTAAGGGAAATATTTGTTGGCATCGGATTTCAGGAGATTATCTCAAATATTTTAACATCAAAAAACGAGCTTTTGACAAAAATGAATCTGCCTGATGAAAGGCTTGTTGAAATTTCAAATGTCATGTCAGAGAGTTATTCTGTTTTAAGAAATTCACTTGTGCCATCACTCCTTCGCGTAGAAGCAGAGAGCTCAAAGGCATTCTATCCTCATAGAATCTTTGAAACTGGCGAGGCTGCTGTATATGATGAGAATGATGTTATGGGAAGCAGGACCATCTTAAATGCCTCTGCCTTAATCAGCCATCCTAATGCAAACTTTTCAGAGATGCACTCATATCTTGATATCCTTTTCTATTACCTTAATCTTGAATACAGCCTTGAGCCTGTTAAACAGCCATCTTTTGTAGATGGGAGGGCAGGAAGGGTAATTGTAAAGGGCGAGGCCATAGGCCTTATCGGCGAAATTCATCCACAAGTTCTTGAAAAATGGGGCATAAACTGTCCCTGCGCCTGTGTAGAGATTTCAGTTAATAACATCTTGAATTTAAAGAGATAACCTCAATCCCAAAAGCACAATCTAACTTATTGTAAAATCAACAAAAAACCTTTCCTTGCAACCTGCCATTTTTATGGTATATTTATTAAATAAAGATATTTAGCACATAAGGGGGATGGAGGGGTAGCTATGGTGAGGTAATAATGCCGTTTTTTAAGACACTTACAGGAAAAATCATATCAATAGTTTTAATAATCAGCCTTTTTACAGCTCTTCTTGCATCTGCAAGTTTTATATTTACGGGTCATGTTAAAGGAGAGGGCGCAAGGATAAATCTTGCAGGGCAGTTGAGATATCGTGCCTTTGAAATAGCAAGGTTTGCTCAAATGATAGTTATAGAGAGCGGCCCTGAAAAAAAGGGTATCTTGGTAAAGGGGCTCAAAAAAGAGATTGACCGTTTTGAAGATATAATTAATACACTAAAAAATGGAAACAAAGAAATTGATATCAGGCCTGTTGAACAGCACTATAAGGAATCATTCCAGATTTTCAACAGCCTTCTCTCTGAATGGAATGACAGCCTAAAACCCAGCCTTTTAATAATAATGGATCCGCCCAAGCATCTCTCAAAAAATGATTTAAAAGCAGTATTTGAAAAATATGACAACAGGGTTCACGGGTTTGTTAAAGAAACAAGCATGCTTGTGAATTCCTTTGAACTGCATTTTGATGATGAAATAAGAATCTACAGTATTTTCAGGTCTTATGTCCTCGGAGCCTTTGCAATAACCGCTGTCTTGATTATCATCTTTATGAGGCATACCATTGTCCTTCCATTAAGGAGATTAAGAACAGCAGCAGAGGATATTGAAAAGGGAGAATTCAGGATAAGTTTAGATATAAAAAGCAAAGATGATATCGGGAAGCTCGGCAATACATTTAACAAGATGGCGCGGACATTAGGCGTCCTCTTTGACGAGCAAAAGCTGATGCAGGAAAGATTGAGGGGATATACAGGACAGCTTGAGGAAAATGTTAAGGAAAGGACGTCAGAGCTTGAAAGATTTGGGTTCCAGCTTCAGAAGCTCTATGAGATAAGCTTCGCGCCAGCGCCAAATGTCAAGGAGTTTGCAAGGTCAATAATAAAAGAGGTGGCAAAGATGCTTGATGTGGATGGCACAGCAATCGGCAGGTTCAGCGGCACTGAATGGCTTGGCTATGCAGTTGCTGATAACAGAAATTTAGGCATTGAAGAGGGGCTGAGGCTTCCGCTTAATGAGGTCTATTGTGAAATTGTGAGAGACACAAAAAGCCCTCTTGTTATAAACGATGCCTCAGAAACAGAGGAGTTTAAAAATCATCCTGACTTTGTTAAATACGGATTTGCATCTTATCTTGGTGTCCCGCTCTTTATTGAGGATGAATTATTCGGCGTATTCTGCACATTCAATAAGAGTCCGCATAACTATATAAAGAGCGATCTTATCCTGCTTCAGCTTTTGAGCAAAAGACTGGAGCTTGAATTTATAAGAGAGAAATATGAGATTGGACTCAGGTTTGCCATGATGGAGGCAGATGCTGCAAACAGGGCAAAGTCTGACTTTCTTGCAAACATGTCCCATGAATTAAGGACCCCCCTTAATTCGATTATAGGCTTTTCAGGCCTTTTATTGGAGAGCAAGACATTGCCCCTTTTAGATAAACAAAAAAGATATATTGATAATATTGCCGGGGCTGGCGAGCATCTGCTGTCCCTGATTAATGACATCCTTGACCTCTCAAAAATAGAGGCAGGAAAGATGAAGCTTGAATTGGACAAGTTTAACCTTAAAGAATTGATTGAAGGATGCATTGCCTTGTTTAAAGAAAAGTCCATAAGGCATAATATAATAGTTGATTATGTGCTTGAAATTAGCGCAGACATTGTTGCGGATGAGCAAAAGATAAGGCAGGTTTTATTAAACCTCCTTTCCAATGCCTTCAAGTTTACGCCTGACCGCGGCTCGGTCTATGTATATGCAAAAAAGGTTCATGATAAAGATTTGGGAGAGTGCGCTGAAATCAGCGTTGTTGACGCAGGCGTAGGCATTTCAAAGGAAGACCAGAAAAGGCTCTTCCAGCCGTTCCAGCAGCTTGACCTATCAGTTGCAAAAAAACATCAGGGCACAGGACTCGGCTTGAGCTTGTGCAAAAAGATTATAGCGCTTCATGGCGGCAGGATATGGGTTGAAAGCGAGGCAGGCAAGGGGAGCAGGTTTATATTTATAATTCCCTTGCACAAATAGCAACTGTTGTTCCGTCGAGGCTGTAAAGCCTCGACGGAACAAATGAAATTACGCTGCCTTTTCTGTGAGCTGCGCCTTTGCCGCCTCAATGATTTTAGCAAATCCTGCTGGGTCTGATATTGCCAGTTCAGCCAACGCCTTTCTGTTCATATCTATATTCGCCTTTTTCAAGCCGGCAATAAATCTGCTGTATGATATGCCGTTTGAAACTGCTGCTGCATTTATCCTTGCAATCCAGAGCTGCCTGAAACTGCGCTTCTTTACGCGTCTGTCGCGATAGGCATATTTTAATGCCTTGTCAACAGCCTCTGTTGCTGTCCTAAATAACTTGCTTTTTGCGCCCCAGTATCCTTCAGCAAGTTTCAAAACCCTCTTTCTTCTTCTCCTTGTTTTGGGGCCTCCTTTTGCCCTTGGCATGTTAGTATCCTCCTTTAATTACAATTTATGGTTAAAGTATAAATAAATCCTAATTTAGATATTAGGATTTATCGCTTTTTGTTACCCGTACGGCAGCAGTTTTTTTATTGTCTCTATGTTTGCCTTATCAACCATTGCTGGCCGCCCAAGGCTCCTCTTTTTTCTTGCTGTTTTTCCAGTAAGCAAATGCCTCATCCCTGCGCTGCTCATCTTTACTTTTCCTGTTGCAGTAAATTTAAATCTTTTTGCTGCACCGCGGTGTGACTTTAATTTTCCCATGTGCCTTTCTTCCTCCATCACCTAAAATTATTTTGGTATAATCACCATTACCATATTGCGGCCTTCCTGTTTTGGCGGCAGCTCCACCTTTCCAATGTCTTCAACCGCCTTTACTACCTTATCAAGGAGGTTCCTTCCGAGCTCAAGGTGGTTCATCTCCCTGCCCTTAAAGGCAACGGTTACCTTTGACTTATTGCCGTCTTCCAGGAACCGCCTTATATGGCTTACCTTAAATTGCAAATCATGCTCTTCTGTGTATGGCCTGAGCTTTACCTCTTTTAATAACTTTGTCTTTTGATGCAGCTTCATAGTGTGCGTCTTTTTGCTCTGCTCATATTTATATTTGCCAAAGTCCATTATCTTGCAGACAGGCGGCTTTGCTGTTGGAGATATCTCAACTAAGTCTAACCCAAGCTCCTCAGCCTTTTTTAATGCCTCCTGAACAGTTATAACCCCGAGCTGATTGCCTTCAGGGTCTATTGCCCTTACCTCTTTTACCCTGATGGCCCTGTTTATTCTTAAATGTGTTGTACTTATATTTGCACCTCCTGATTTAATCTGTTAATAATATTAAGGTCTACGCAGCCTTTTCCTCTATTTCTTTTTTGATCTTGTTTAAAAAAACATCAATCTCTATCTGCCCTAAGTCCTCGCCCTTTCTTGTCCTTACTGCTATTGCGCCTGCCTTTACCTCTTTATCGCCAATGATTAGCATATAAGGCGCCTTCATTAACTGCGCCTCTCTAATTTTGAATCCTATCTTTTCGCCCCTGAAGTCTGACTCTGCTCTAATACCCTCTTTCTTCAGTAATTCTGCAATGCCCTTTGCATATTCTATCTGGCTGTCTGTTATAGTCATTATAACAGCCTGCACCGGCGAAAGCCATACAGGAAATGCGCCTGCATAGTGTTCTATCAGAACGCCGAAAAACCTTTCCAAAGAGCCCATTAATGCGCGGTGAATCATTATTGCCTGATGCGGCTTGTTGTCCTCGCCATTATATGTTACATCAAACCTCTCAGGCAGATTAAAATCCACCTGAATAGTTGTGCACTGCCATGCCCTGCCAAGGACATCCTTTATTTTTAGGTCTATCTTTGGGCCGTAAAATACGCCCTCTCCCGGGTCTATCTCATATTTTAATCCCTTGCTCTCTAACGCAAGCCTTAAGGCATTTGTTGCCCTTTCCCAGTTTTCAAGCGCTCCCACATATTTCTCAGGCCTTGTTGAAAGATATATGTCGTATTCTGAAAATCCAAATGTCTTTAGCATATAAAGCGTAAAGTCAAGAATCTTTAGTATCTCATCCTCAAGCTGCTCTGGCCTGCAAAAGATGTGAGCGTCATCCTGCGTAAAGCCCCTGACGCGCATAAGGCCGTGAAGCACGCCTGAACGTTCATAACGGTATACTGTTCCGAGCTCTGCAAATTTTATAGGAAGCTCCCTGTAGCTCCTTTTGTGCGAATTGTATATCATAATATGAAAAGGGCAGTTCATGGGCTTTATCTCGTATTCCACATCATCTATTGCCATTGGTGAATACATATTTTCACGGTAAAAATCCCAGTGCCCGCTTGTGCGCCATACATCAAGCCTTGCCATGTGAGGCGTATAAACAAGCTCATACCCGTTTTTATAATGCTCATTGCGCCAGAAGTCCTCAATAGTCTTTCTTATTACAGCGCCTTTAGGATGCCAGAGGATGAGCCCGCCTCCTGCATCTTCATTTATGCTGAACAGGTCAAGCTCCTTGCCAAGCCTTCTGTGATCCCGTTTCCTAATCTCCTCAAGTTTTTTCAGATATAATTCAATCTCTTCCTTTGTCAGGAAGGCTGTGCCGTATATGCGCTGAAGCATCTTGTTCTTTTCGCTGCCGCGCCAATATGCGCCTGCTGTTGATAAGAGCTTAAATGCCTTTATCTTGCCAGTTGATGGAATATGCGGGCCTCTGCAAAGGTCTGCAAAGCTGCCCTGCCTGTAAATTGAGACTGTATCGCCGCTTAACTCATTTATCAGCTCTACCTTATAAATCTCTCCCTTTGATTCAAAGAGTTTTATTGCGTCTTTTTTGCCCATCTCTTCACGAACAAAAGGGGCATTCATTTTAATTATTTCCTGCATCCTCTTTTCTATCTTTTCTAAATCCTCTGGCGTAAATGGTCTTTCAACATCAAAGTCATAATAAAAACCATCTTCAATAGCAGGGCCTATGGCAAGCCTTGCTTCAGGAAACAGCTCCTTAACTGCCTCTGCCATTATATGTGAGGCGCTGTGACGGTATATTTCAATACCCTCTTTAGTTGTGTAATCCAAAGAAACAGCCTCTTTTTCCTTTTCCTTTGCTATTGCAGTCATAATTTATAAAAACAAAAGGCATCATTTTATATGATGCCTTTTCATAAACAACGGCCTCATTTAAATGATTAAAGCCCCGATACAATACCTCTCTTTCCCAAATTAATGGTAGGCACGGGCGGTCTTGAACCGCCGACCTCTTCCGTGTCAAGGAAGCGCTCTCCCCCTGAGCTACGCGCCTATTAGACAGCACAAAGAGCAATTAAACCGTTTATATTCTATGGAAAAGATAGATAATTGTCAAGGAGAAAGTAGCCGCAGCCGCCTTCCTTGACAAATTGAAAACTAATGATATTATTAAATAATGTTAGAGATTTTGCATGTTTAAGGCAGGGGCTTGATATATTAATGCCCCACAGCAATTGATAATAACCTTTAAAAAACAAGGGGGTAGATGAAATGGGCGTAATATGCCACAGGATTTCTTTTCTTTTTTTGCTAATCTTTTCCTTGCTCTTTCCATTTTTTAATGCTGCTGCAGCAGAATACCCAAATGCCGCTCTTCTTGCAGAGACAGAATGGCTTTCAAAGAATCTGAATGACTCAAATATAAGGGTTGTGGACCTCAGAAGCTCAGCCAGTTATATGAAGGGACATATCAAGAATGCGGTTCCTTTTTCCCATGAGCTTGTTACTACCACAAGGAATGGCGTGAAGGGTATGGTTGCTGATAAAGAGGCAGTTGAGCAGGCATTGGAGAGGCTTGGAATCTCTTCAAATACAAAGCTTATATTCTATGATGATGCGGACAGCAAATGGGCAACGTATATGTTCTGGGTAATGGAGTATCACGGTCACAAGAATGTTGCTGTCTTGAACGGCGGGTGGCAGAAGTGGGAGGCAGAGAAGAGGCCTTTATCAACAGATATACCAAAGGTAAAGGCAGTTTCATTTAAGGCAAAGATTGACAAAAATAAAATTGTTGATACAGAATGGGTAAAGAATAATATCAATAATCCAAAGGTAAAGGTGATAAATGTAAGACCTGATAAGGATTATATTGACGGACATATCTCCGGCACAATAAATATACCGTGGCTTGAGAATCTGCAGGGCGCCGGTGTAAAGGTGTTAAAATCAAAGGATGAGCTAATGCAGATATATGATAAGGAGAATGGCATTAAAAAGGATGATACTGTTATCTCCTCCTGCATGTTTGGAATCCTTGCCGGCGGAACATATTTTACATTAAGGCTTCTTGATTACAAGGATGTAAAGCTCTATGACGGCTCACAGTCTGACTGGGTGGCAAAGGGGAATTCATTGAAGGCTGGCAAGGAGAGGTAAAAATAAAGATTAGCGCTTAATTGTATAAGTTCTGGTTCCGTCATTCCCGCAACGTTTTTGAGCGGGAATCCATTAAAGATGGATGCCCGACAGAAGCTTTCGGGCATGACAACTAATCTGCAAGAGCTTCTCATGTCAAATTAAATTTGAGACCATTATTAAGTATTAGGTTAAATGGAGATTATTGGGGGGCAAATGACGCTGAAGGGAATTATTTCAGGATTAATAAGCGGCTATACTATAAAAACAAAACTCGTCTTTGCCTTTATTGCCCTTATATCCATACCCATGCTTGTTTCAACCTTTGTTGCATCTAACCTGATTACAAAAAAACTTACCGATATATCGCATGAAAGGCTCAGGATCACGGCAGCAACAATAAAAGACAACTTAGAAAACCGCACAAAAAATCTCCTTACTGAACAGGCGTCGTACTACGGGAGATCAGAGGATATTACGCTTAGCATTGGAATCGGCGCATCTGAGCACGAATATAAGAGGATTTTCTCTACTATTAAAAAGATGCTGAATATAGATATAATTGAAGTCTTGGATCACAGGGGCGCTGTTTTGGCAAGTGATATAAAAACGACAAACCATAGGCGGGATGCAAACAGCTACAGCGAGCTTATGAATTCGGTAATCAGCGGCGCAGATGCAGCCTCTTTTGTGTGGACAGGGGATGGATTGGATTATATTGTTGCAAGCCCAATTTCAAGCGGCGGTAAAAACATAGGCGCCTTTGTCCTGGGAAGATACATGGACAAGGAATTTCTGGAATCCCTAAAATCAACTACCGGGATGAACTTCTTTTTAGCCAATCCTAAAAAAGAGATAGTCTTGTCTACTGCTGAGATAAATAAGAATGAAATGATTCAGAATAGCGTTCTAACAACAAAAGGAAATGACAGCATAAATCTTTTTACCGGAGAGATTAATAAAAAATTGTGGCATCTTGCGCCTCTTGAATTAAAGGACTGGAAGGGGAAGACCCTTGCTACACTTTATATTGCTGATTCCTTGTCTGCTCTTGAAGAAGATGTGAGCAGGATAAGATATACCCTTATGACTATAGCGTCCCTTTTCTTAG
Source organism: Nitrospiria bacterium (assembly GCA_919902475.1). Classification (GTDB taxonomy): domain Bacteria; phylum Nitrospirota; class CAKKRA01; order 9FT-COMBO-42-15; family 9FT-COMBO-42-15; genus 9FT-COMBO-42-15. The sequence goes on along the minus strand of CAKKRA010000148.1, from coordinate 17 downwards.
GAGGCGCTATATTCATG
>CAKKRA010000147.1 GCA_919902475.1 Nitrospiria bacterium | reverse complement strand
GCTCTCCTTTGCCTCCTGCAATGGTTGATGCGCCGTAAGGCGAGCAGCCTGTTATCTCATCAATTCGCATCTGCTCTTGAAAGGCATAAGGCAGGCCGACGATAACCATGCCGTGATGTAAAAGAGTAGTATGGAAGCTGAGGATTGTGGATTCCTGTCCGCCGTGCTGTGTGGCCGAACTTGTAAATACACTTCCGACCTTGCCGACCAAAGCGCCCTTTGCCCAGAGCTGGCCTGTTGCATCAAGGAACTGCCTCATCTGTCCGCACATATTTCCAAATCTTGTAGGTGTGCCAAAGATAATTGCATCAGCAGAGGCAAGCTCGTCAACAGTGCATATTGGGATATTTGCCATTGCCTTTTGCGCATCAAATGCGCCCATCTTTTTTAGTATATCATCAGATAGTGTTTCAGGAACACGGCGTATAACTGCCTCTGCGCCCTTTACCTCTTTAACGCCTTCTGCAACAGCCTCTGCCATGCGGTGTATATGTCCGTACATAGAATAGTAAACAATTAATGCCTTCATAGCCTGCCTCCTTTATTAAGGTTAAGCAAGATCTGTTCTTGCTATCTTTTCATAAAATCCCTTTACATCAAATTTCTTTTGACCCCCAAAAGGAAATATCCACCAACCAATCTGATTCCAATGGTCAGCAGCAACTATCCCTTTGAGCTCTCCCCATTTTGCGCTTTCTGTATGAACAAGGCCGTCATTTTCGCCTGCCCTGTATCTGATATACCAGTATGGCATTTGTAAAAGCAGATTAATCTTATACCATTTCTGAAAGCCTGCATAGGAAATGTATTTTACACCGGCTATATCTAAAATATTCTTATTAAACTCATTACATTTTTCAGTTGTTACATCAATAAATCCCTGTGTATCAATCCTGAGTATCTTTTCTATAAACCATATGCATTTACACCCTCTGCCTAAAACCTTTACTCCCCAGTCAGCGAAATAGCTTCCCCAATGCGGTGTGCCAATGGTAACGAGTGTTGCAACCTTATCTGCCATGCCAAGTTTGCTTATCATATACCGTGCGTCAAGGCCTGCCATGCTGTGGCCAATGATGTGGACTTTACTGTCAGTAAAAGTAAGAATAGCATTTTTGAAATCCTCTGCCCTGTCTTTAATACTTGCTGTTGGCTTTACCTTCGTTACAAAAATAGTATAGCCACAATCTTCAAGGTGTTTTTTTATACCTTTAAAATATTGTATGGTAATGCCAAATATCTTGAGCTCATCAAAACCGCCAAGGCCGTGTGCAAGAACTATCGGAAGTTTATCAGCCATATTTTTTGATAATCATTTTTTATTTTCTTCAAAAAGGATTAACTGCTCACACTCTCCTGCTGCATCGTTCCAGCGCATTAATTGCGCATCAGGTCCCTTATCAGTTAGCTTTATCTTTAAAAAGGCAAACTGCTTCTCATCCCTTATCAGCCTCTCCTCCTCGCTGAATACAGTTGTCCATGTGCTTGTATTGTAATACCAGCAGTCATCACCAATCTTTTTTATAGCAGGGTCGTGTGTATGACCCATTACGATTATCTTGACATCCTTTAATATTTTTGTTTTTATCTCTTTCGCTGCCTTCAGAAGATAATCCTTTCTGAATTTCGACATTACCCACTTAATTAAAAGAAAGAAAAGGGGAGGTGCAAGCGAAAGAAATTGGAAATTTAAATCATAGGCATATTTAAGATAAATGGAAGCACTAAGAAGAATCAAGGAAAAAATAATAGTTAAAATTATGGCGGCATTAAGGATAAAAGTGAAATAGCCTTTTGTAACAGGCGGAGCAAGCTTCATCCTAAGCCTATCTATAGTCTGCAATGAAAAGCCTGTTTCTTTAGATATAGAATCTATTTTGGGCTGCGCTTCCCTTAGAAGTTCTTTTTTATCTTTATCCTTGAGGCCCTTACTCCTCAGAAAACTCTTAATCAGAGTAAGGCTATATTTCCAAATTATTTTAAAAGATTTTAATTTTTGATTGCGAAGTGACCATGTTATATATCTACTGTAAGGTTTTATATTATCTGCAAATGGGTTAACATCTTCTAACTTATTAAAAAAATATCTCACAAAAAAAGAGCCTAAGGGAAGGAGGATTTTGTCCTTCAGGGAAGGAATAACAGGGTTTACAATAATTTCAAAAGAATTCATTTTGTCATACTGATTGCCGTGCTCAATGTAGATCTTGTTATTCTCATTATAATAGAACCAAAGATGAAATTTTATCCTTTCTTTAATTGCGTTATCTTTATCAGAAAGGATATTAATTAATTCCTTTTGAACTTCCTCCCAGTAAAGCTCAATATCATGATTGCCGCTGATTATAGACAGCTCATTGCCTTTTGATAAAAAGTCTTTTAGCGCCTCAAAGAATGTTTTATGCCCGTCTCGTATTCTCTGAAGCTTAAAAACAGTTTTATGAGGCTCTGTCCCAAGACCATAAACATCCTCTTTTTTATCAAGTTTAACCTTTCCCTGTTTTTCAAGCCTCTTTGCAAAATCACCGTTCACCTGAAGAAAGTCAAACAGATCGCCGTTTATAATCAGGTGATTTTTGCCCTGGTTTTCTTTTTCCAGACATTCTAAAAATCTTTTAAACTCATTATCAAAGAAAAAGTCTTCTTCACGGGAATAGCGTTTTGTCTCTTCATTAAAGCCGGCAGAAAGGTGAAGATCGCTGATAACAATCATGGTATCCTTGCTGTTGTCCATATCGCCTCCGTAATATCTAATTTGTCCCTGGCAGCGGCACCTTTCCAAGCAGGTATTTCAAGTCATCATCATCAAACTTTAAGCCTGCGCCTGCATAAAAATTGTCTCTGTCTGTGTTAAGAAAGTTGTCGTAGCCGCCGTACACAAAAAAGTTTTTAAGGAAATTTACCTGAGCGCCAGCCTTCAGATGCGGCCTTTTCTGATAATGCCTGCTGCGGTCAAAGTCCCATGAATCCTTATTGGTAAAATCCCATGCATCCACATTAAACTGTACAGTGTCTTTAAACAGAAAATAGTCTGCGCCTAAGCCAAAGGTATTCTCTATCATCCCGATCCTCAGGGCAAGGTCTTCATATCTCTTTGCAAATTCAATGCTGAATTTTAATGACTCCTCCTTCTTTTCTTCATGCGTAACTGTTGTTGTTGTAACACCGCCTGTTGTTGTTTGCGTCTCAGTGTCTGTTGTAGTAACCCTGCCCCACGGGTCACTAACAATCTCAAATATGTAATACTTATCCTCTCTCGGCTTTAACTGTAAAGTCAGGTATCCCTTTGCAGCAATATCTTTAAATAGATATTCTGACCTGAAGCCTACGGTCGTTTTAAATGCCTCTGCCTTTGCAACATAGTCCTTAATTCCGACAAGCGTCTCATTTAGATTTTCATATACCTGGTCATCTGTAACAAGCTTGCCGATCGTCCCCTCGCCTTTTTCAATCTTTTCTGCAATCTTGTTTAATTTCTCAATGGTGCTGCTTAAATTTCTATAAAGTTCCTCATCTGTAACAAGCTTGCCGATCGTCCCCTCACCTTTTTCAATCTTGCCTGTTATGCTGTTAAGTTTTGCAATTAATTGAGGGGTATCGTTCTTAAGCATTGCAGAAAATTCCTCAAAATTCTTTATTGCGTTGCTAAGCGCATCTTTATTTACATCCACTATCTTATTCAGATTTTTACTGAGATTTCTAATATCCTCTGCAATAGAACTCAGCTGGTTTATTAATTTATCTATATCAGCAGGAGGCGCTCCCTGAACAATCCTTTCGTGCTCCTTTAAGGTTTCAGCCTTATCCCCTGGAACGATCTCAACATACTTCTCCCCCATCAAGCCGGTTGCTTTTATTTGCGCCTTAGCGCCTTTTGGTATCGTTATATCAGGGAATACACGCAGAGTAACTTTAGCCTTTCCATTTTCAAGCTCTATCTTGGCAACCTTTCCTACCTCCACGCCTGCAATCCTTACAGAAGATTTCAAGTCAAGACCGCCTACTGAATCAAAGAGAACATCTATTTCATAACCCTTTTCTTTTATCAGCCTGAATTCACTCACCTGAAATGTCAGATAAGCAAGCAGTATAATGGCAATAAGAACAAATAGCCCGAGCTTAGCTTCTGTTGTGATTCCCTTCACTAATCAGCCTCCTCCTCTAAAGAATCGGCGAAACGGAGAAACGGTGAGCGGGTGAAAAAACAAATTGCAGAGTCCCCGATTCCCCCATTCTCCGTGTCTCCGTTTCAGTTATATGTAAACCTACCCAACCTTAATCGGTCCTACCGCACTCCCTGTAATAAACTGCTTTACAATCGGATTCTTTGTGCTCTTAATTTCGCCAGGCGTTCCGACCTCTATAATTTTCCCTTCATATAGCATTGCAATCCTGTCTGCAATCTTATACGCGCTCACCATATCGTGAGTAATTGCAACCGAAGTCACCTTTAGCTTCTCCCTCATCTCAATTATTAAATTATTTATTACATCTGCCATTATAGGGTCAAGGCCTGTTGTGGGCTCATCATATAATAGAATCTCAGGGTCCATTGCTATTGCCCTTGCAAGACCAACCCTTTTTCTCATGCCGCCGGAAAGGTCAACAGGCATCATGTCCTCTATGCCTGCAAGGCCAACCATCTTTAATTTTTCGCCTGCTGCTGCCCTTATCTCTTTATCTGAAAGTTTGGTATGCTGTTTTAAAGCAAAGCCCACATTCTCCCATACTGATAATGAATCAAAGAGAGCTGCACCTTGAAAGAGCATTCCAAACTTTTTTCTAAGATTATCAACCTCTCCTCCTTTTAATTTAGCCATATCCTTGCCGTCTACAACTATAGTCCCTTTGTCAGGCTTCAAGAGGCCTATTATATGTTTTATCAGGACAGACTTTCCGCTTCCGCTTCCGCCAATAACAACCATGCTCTCGCCTTTTTTTATTTTGAGGTTTGCGCCGTCGAGAACCTGCTTCCTGCCAAATGCCTTATATAGGTTTATTACCTGTATCATTAAGATATTATATAGTGTGTTTTCATCAAAATAATATTGCTGTTAAAAAATAATCTGATATTAATATCAACATCATTGATATTACAACTGCGCCTGTTGTCGCCTTTCCCACCCCTTCTGCACCGCCTGCTGCATAAAAACCTTTGTAGCAGCTTATAACAGAAATAATTAATCCGAATACAGACGCCTTAAAAAGGCCGCTGAATACGTCATTCATCTCAAGATAATCAAAGCTCCTCCTCATATATACAACAGGATTTGCATCCAGAACCTTCACACCAACAAGATAGCCTCCGAATATACCGAGCATATTGGATATAATTGTTAAAAGCGGAAGCATGATAAAGCCTGCAATGACCCTCGGCACTGTCAGATATTTTATCGGGTTTGTTGCCATTGTTGCGAGTGCATCTATCTGCTCTGTTACACGCATTGTGCCAAGCTCTGCTGCCATTGATGCGCCTGCGCGGCCTGCAACAATAAGGCCGGTAAGCACAGGACCAAGCTCCCTTGTCATGGAAAGGGCTACTACTGTGCCTACGAGGCTCTCTGCATTAAATCTTTTAAAACCTGTATAACTCTGGAGCGCAAGAACCATACCTGTAAAAGATGCCATAATTATAACAACGCCGACTGAATTAACGCCTATCTCCTCCATCTGTTTAAATATATTCCTTAGATTCAAAGGCGGGCGAAAGAGCCATAGAAGGGTCTCAGTGAAAAACACCATTATCCTGCCCATCTCTTCTACAAAGTGTGCAACTGCAAGACCGACACCTTCAAGCAATCTCATAAAAAAACCCTTGTCATCCATTAATATAAACCCTCGGCACCCTTTTACCTACGCAGCATAACACTTCATAAGAAATAGTATTGGTAAGCATTGCAATATCATCTGCAGTAATTGTCTCTTTGCCTTGCTTGCCTATTAACACCACTTCATCGTTAACGTCAACACCGTCTATGTCAGTAACATCTATCATGGTCATATCCATACAGACCCTGCCGGCTATAGGCGCCTTTTTGCCTTTTACTATGACAGAGCCTTTATTAGAAAGCGCCCTGCTGTAACCATCTGCATACCCAATAGGAAGCGTTGCAATGATGCTCTCCCTTTTTGCAACAAATGTGCGGCCGTAGCTGATGTATGCCCCTGCTAAGACTCTTTTCAAATGTAAAATCTTTGTCTTTAAACTCATTACAGGGATCAGGTTTAATCCCCATTCTTTCCCTTTAGAAAACGGCGCATACCCATACAGCATTATCCCTGGCCTTGCCATATTAAATTTATTATTTTCAAAACCAATAAGGGCAGCGCTGTTTGAAATATGCTGATAAGGCATATCTATTCCCTCTTTATTTATTTTGTTAACTATTGAGGTAAATTCAGCCATCTGTTTTTCTGCATACGCCTTATCCGCCAAATCAGCATCTGCAAAATGCGTCATTACTCCTTCCACCTTTATATTTTTCTGCGATGCTGCCTTTTTTACAAAATCAACTGCATCCTCAGGCAGAACCCCTATCCTTCCCATGCCTGTATCAATCTTTATATGAATATTTATCTGCCTGTTTATGTTTCCTGCCTCATTTGCAATTGCCTTCAAAAAGCCCTCCTGATAAACAACCGGAGTCAGGTCGTATTCTGCTATCTTTGGAATCTGTTCTTTGAATATGCCGCCTAAAACTATTATTGGTATCTTAATGCCGGCATCCCTCAGCTCTACGGCCTCTTCAACTAACGCTGTGCCGAGATACTGAATGCCGTTCCTTACAAGCGCCTCTGATATCGTAACTGCCCCATGTCCATATGCATCTGCCTTTACAATAGCAAGGATCTGGCTTTTGGAGCCTGCTAATCTCTTTGCCTCATTTAGATTATGAACTAATGCCCTGATATCTATCTCTGCATAGGTCGGCCTCTGGTATTTTATATCAAGAGCCATCTACTGCTGAACACCTCTCCTGTTCGCACTTCTGTTGAAATGCATCTTCCTGTAGGGGCGCAGCGTGCTGTGCCCCTATATTATCAGATGACGCAGAACTATTTGAGAACTTCCCGCATCTGTCTCCCCATTTTGCAATGCTGCTGCCTTCTGCAGATACATCAACAACCTCGCAGATATTAGCGCAGTCCTTGCACTCAAAACTTGATGTACGGTAGTGAAAATTGGTAATCTCAAAACCTTTGAAATTCGTCTTTGCATTTGAGGCTGCAATCTCTTCTTTTGCGAGGAGCCCAGCGCCAATTGCGCCCATTACATTATAATATTGCGGCACATTGACCTTTTTATTTAGCTCCCTTTCAAAAGCAGCCTTTATCCCTATATTAGCGGCAACTCCTCCCTGGAATACAATCGGCTCTTCAACTTCCCTTCCGCGCACAAGATTATTAAGATAGTTTCTTACCATTGCATCGCACAGGCCTGCAATGATATTTTCAAGGGGGTGGCCAAGCTGCTGCTTGTGAATCATGTCTGTCTCTGCAAACACTGTGCATCTTCCTGCGATCCTTACAGAGGTTTCTGACCTTAATGCATAGTCGCCAAACTCTTCAATAGGTATGCCAAGACGCCCTGCCTGCTGGTCAAGAAATGAGCCTGTGCCTGCAGCGCATACGCTGTTCATTCCGAAGTCTGCAACAATGCCGTTGCGTAAAAATATAATCTTTGAATCCTGTCCGCCGATTTCAAATACTGTTCTGACTGAAGGAACAAAATGCGAGGCAGCAACTGCATGGGCGGTAATCTCGTTTTTAACAACATCAGCGCCGACAAGTATGCCGGTAAGATGCCTCGCACTGCCTGTTGTGCCAACGCCGATTACATCAAGACTTAGGCCTAATTTCTCATATATCTCTTTAAGGCCCTTCTGAACGGCCTTGATAGGCTCTCCCCTTGTTCTGATATAGGACGAGGAAATAACATTGCTGCTTTCATCAATAACAGCAACATTGGTGCTTACAGAGCCTACATCAATTCCAAGATAGATTTTCATGCTATCTTCTTTTCAGTCTTTTCCCCTGAATGTTCTTCCCATGCTGGGTCGGCAAATTTTCCGTAACCATCTGTATAATTATCCATTGGTTTTGCAAGGGTTGTAACAAGCGTCTCTGCGCCTTCGTGCGTCGGCTTTGCATTTGATGAAAAGACAGCCTCTCTCCAGACCTCCGGCCTGTCAATAAGCATGCATGGCCTGTAGAGATTCCCGCCTGATGCAAGGCGCTCTTTTACTGTGGTAAATAGTTTTGACTGAAGGGCGTCCTTCATGGTTGTATTATGGATATTATCCACTGCATAATGCGCGAAGACGCACGGCTCTATATCGCCGTTTGCATTTATATGCAGATAGCGCCTGCCTGCAGCAAGACAGCCGCCTACTATAGGTCCGTCATTCCAGAAGTCTGCAAGAAGGATCGGCTTTGTATTTCTGAAATACTGCAGCCTCCT
>CAKKRA010000146.1 GCA_919902475.1 Nitrospiria bacterium | reverse complement strand
CCCTTGACCTTTTTTGCTTCTTCAATCAGCGCTATATCAATAATGTCTTCTCTTAACTCAGGGGCATTTATAATCTTTTCAAGTAAAGCCTCTTTTTCATTGCTCTTTAGTAACATAAATGCTGAAATGCCTTTTTAAATTCTTATTACTCTTTTATATTATATATCGTTTCTATTTCCTCAAGGACTTTTCTCAAGTCCATCTGCTTAGATTCTATAATCTCGCCGCTTTTAATATGCTTATGATGAGGAAAGGTCTTTATCCTTTTTGCCATTGGGTCAGGAGCATTGTCATAACGGAAGATAATATCCGAGCTCATCCGATAATTGTAAGCATATTTGTATTTCTCAATGCCATACCTTGTGCTATCAATAAACTCTTTAAAATCAAGGGTAGTTCCGTCTCTGAACTCTATAATACCTGAGATAAAGGCAATATCCACTGTTTTCCTATCAATGTTTAAATTATAGGCCGATACAATAAAGAAAGAAGAAATGAGCAGCTCTAATTCTGCAAAATATTTATCTATACTCAAAAATGATCTCCTCAAGAGACCTTAACTTGACTTGCACCTTTTGCAGAGACTCTATCTCTCCTTCCCACTCTATTAACTCCATATCGTCTATCTTGCCATAAAGCTTCTCTCTATCTAACTTTCCATACTTTTCTTCAAAACCTTTTATCTTATTCTGGATTTTATCCGCAGTCTTTTTAAGCAAATGTATCTCTGTGCCAATGGCAAGCTTTATCTTTTCTCTTGTCCAGTTATCATCTGTTTCAATAATCAGTTTTGTCATCTATCCACCTCCCTATACAGCAATTCTACCCGAAGCTCTCTGTAAAATCAATGGTTCCTTTCTTTCTGTCTCTGTTATACCAGTATATTCTTAAGTGTGTAGTGGAAAATAGCAAAAATCATTGGCTGTTTTTATTGGAGACATGGCAATAGAAAGTAATTATTCTTTTTTTCCTCTCTCTTGCAAAATGACTTTTTCTAAAGCAGTAATAAGTGGTGGAAGGTTGAAGGTCATCCTTCGGCATATTGCACCTCTGCCGAGGAAACCACATCTTCCCTAAAATAGCGGCTCAAATCCGCAGGTGTCCTTATATCAGCCTTTCGGCCTAAAATCTCTGAAAGCTCAAGCTCCATGCTTGCTAACCGCAGCA
>CAKKRA010000145.1 GCA_919902475.1 Nitrospiria bacterium | reverse complement strand
GAAACAAGCTCAAAATCATTTGCTGCCAATCCTGCTACAATCTCGTTCACTGCCTTTAAATGCTCCCGCATCATTGTCTTCTGATGCTCCTTCATCATATCAGGGACATTAAGCTGTATTCTTGTGTCCTTTGTATCCATTCCCTTGTGGTGCATCACCGGCTGCCCCTCTTTGTTCTTATGCTCCATTGCAGAATATGCTGCAAAAGAAGATAAAAGAATAAGACCTAAAACTGAAAACAAGATAAATCTTTTCATAATAGAAACCTCCAAAAAATAAATTTTAATAAGTATAACATATCAATCTAATACTTGACAAATCAAAATAGTGGGGGTATAAACTCAGAAGGGTTATCCAATGAGAGCAGATTACATCCCATTAATAGTAGGTCTTCTGGTCTTTATCTCCAGCCTGATTTCGTTAAAGATAGGCCTATCAGTAGCTATAATAGAAATTGTCCTCGGAGTGATTGCCGGAAATATCGGGATGATGCCTGAGGATTGGATGCTGTATCTTGCAGGCTTTGGCGGCATTGTCCTGACATTTCTTGCAGGGGCAGAGATTGATACAAAGCTGATGAAGGAGCGGTTAAAAGAGAGCCTTCTTATCGGCATACCATCTTTTTTAACACCCTTTATTGCTGCCTTTCTTTACACCTATTATATTGCTGGCTGGGGAATTTCTGCCTCCCTGATTGCTGGAATCACCCTATCAGAGACCTCTATTGCAGTTGTTTACTCAGTCCTCGTTGAGACAAATCTACTGCGCACAAAGACAGGCAAATTGATTCTGGCTGCCACATTTGTAACAAATACAGGCACAGCGCTTCTTTTAAGCATTTTGTTTATCAAGCCAACCATATACACCATTCTGTTTATTACAATCTCAATCGTTGTAATTATTCTGGCAACACAATTTTCACATTATGTCTTTGATAATCCGAGATTAAAGAATAAGGTGATTGAGCCTGAGATAAAATATATATTTCTGCTTCTGCTTGTCTTTATATATTTTGCAAACCTTGGGGATGGTCATGCGATTTTACCTGCCTTTGTACTTGGATTATTAATGTCAAGGCATTTCACAGAGACATCTGAGACGAAGGTAGTTAAAAACAGATTAAGGACTGTCGCCTTTGCAATCATTACTCCTGTATTTTTTATTGTTGTGGGTATGAAGGTTTCGCTATCTCTGATTCTGTCTGCATCAGGGATATTTATTATCCTTCTTATAATAAAACAGACTGCCAAATTCCTCGGCATATATTTCTTTGCAAAGAAATATATCCCACATGGCAAGGTCTACACATCGCTCCTGCTTAGCACAGGCCTGACATTCGGCCTGATTGCCGCTATCTTCGGCCTTCATTCAGGATTTATTGATCAGGTGCAGTATTCTGTTTTGACAGGCGTACTTATAGCAAGCTCCATTATCCCGACATTTATTGCACAGAAATGGTTCATGCCTGTTCATACAGAGGATGTGGTGGAGTAAGTGGTTTTGCTGTTATAGAAGGCTGGTGCAGTGAGACTGTTATTTTTCTTTGAATGTTATCTGATATTTTAACTCTTTCTGTGCAGCAAGCCATTCAAGCGCCCTGCCGTTTACCTCTGCATAAGGATACATAAAATACGCCAAAGGCGCATTATTCTGTTTTGGGTTAAGAGTATAACCCTTCTCACCCCTGGCAAGGACAATCCTGTATTCATCTACTGCGCCAAAGAAATAATCGCGGTATTTTTTTGCAGCCTCCAGATCCAGATTCTCTGCGAGCATTGCCTTTCTTACATCTGCAGGATCAACAGGAACCCATCCATAGCCCGGCAGATAAAATTCTGCCCAGCAATGATGCCCGCCTGTCATATCTTCTTCTGCCTTTTTGCCGAGCCTTAGACCAAAGACCTCTCTTGCAGGAACCCCGGCTGCCCGTGCAACTGAAACAAATACAGAGCTGATGTCAACGCATTTGCCGCCTTTTTCTGCAAGAATCCTTTCAACATCACCTATTCCGCATCCCTGAATATTCGGGTCACTGAAGGTATTTTCCACAACCCAGTCATAAACAGCTGTTGCCTTCTCAAGAATAGTCTTTCTGCCGGTTGTAACATTTAACGCAATCTCCCTGATTTTTCCGTCTGTTGGAATAAACTCAGAACCCTGCAGATATTTATTAATCTCTTTCGGCATGTCGGATTTTTGAGACAAATTTACCGCCAAAAAATCTTTTTTAACCCTTTCAACTGCCTTTGCCTTAAAAGTAAAGGTGAAGGTTCTCTCCTTTGCTGGTTTGCTCCATTCTGCATAAATAGCGCGGTCATTCTCTATTTTTTGGCTATACACAGCACTCTTGGAGAAATTGCCATCTATCTTTACATCCTCTATCTTTTGTTCGCTGTCTGAAACCGGATAGGGAACCCAGAGTTTTATGTCCTTACTATCCTCCGGCGCCTGGATGCTTACCTTAAAAATAACCTCGCCCTCCCTCTCCTTTGCAAATGAAACACCATACAGGCAAACAAAAATAAATTGAACTGCTATAAACGCTGAAACAATCTTGCTTGACATGGCTGCATCCTCCTCTAAATTATTATACAGGATAAAATATCATAGATAATATAAATATGTCAAATTGATTTTTTGAATACTAAGCAGCTTTTCTATAGAGAGGACAAAAGGGTGTTTATAAAGGAGCGGCAGATTGGAGAGACCGCCCTTGACCTGTTGGTAAGAATGTAAAAATGCCTCGTTATATTAAAATCCTTAACAGAAATCCGTTTCAATATCCTTGCTGATGTTTCGTCCATTACAGCAAATTTAGATAGAAATGAAACGCCTATTCCGGCTATAACAGAATTTTTAACTGCCTCTGTAGAGCCGACCTCTGCCGCTATATTCAGATCCTCTATGCCTATGCCGTTTTCTTTTAATGCCTTTTCAAATGTTCTTCTTGAACCTGAGCCCTGTTCTCTGATCACAATAGGATTGTCCTTTAAATCTTTTATATTTATCTGCTTCTTCATATCCCTGAAATGTTTTTTTGAGGCAACAAGCACCAATTCGTCCTTTAAAAATTCCCTGCATTCAATATTTTTGTCATCTGTCTTTGAACCAGCAACGGCTGCTTCTACAGCGCCGTCAATCAGCATATCAATTATATTCTGGCTGTCGCCGATTTTCAGTGTTATTGCAATCTCTGGATGCGCATCTTTGAATCTGCCGATGTATTCAGGCAGGATATATTCGCCAGGGATTGTGCTGCCGCCTATAATAAGCGACCCCTTTGTATTGCCTGCAAATTGATTAAGCGCCTGCGCTGCATTATATTTAAGGATCACAATCTCCTTTGCATACTTGTATAAAAGCTCTCCTGCCTTTGTAGGCAGGACATTCCTTCCCAAACGGTCAAGGAGCTGTATCCCCGCCTCATCTTCAAGCGCCTTTATGTGGCTGCTTATAGTCGGCTGAGTTAAGAAAAGGGCAGAGGCAGCCTTTGAAAAACTTTTTAATTCAACAACCTTGCAAAATATCTCTAAAAATCTAAGTTCCATAATTATTTTTCAGTATAGCAAATGAATTTATTTGCTGCAACACCAAACCCTTCCTGCGCCATCCATTTCCTCTATCTTTATCTCTACTGGCATAAACTGCTTTATCACCCAAATATTGGTTAGAAGATGCTGTGTGATACGGCTTGTTGTAAAGGATGACTCACCTTTCCCGACTGACATATATAGAATCAACTGGTCTGCAAGATGCGGGTCAACAGCGCCTTTGGCTTCTATAAAATCAAAAAACTCCTTGCAAGCCTCTTCTGCAACCTCCTCTGCCCTTTTTCCTATTGCACCGAGAGAGGAAAAACCTACGATAGAGTTTTCAAATTCAGCAAGAAGAAAAAAGAAGGTTCCTTTGCCAACAGAAGGCGCATTGATAATGTCTATTTCTGCCTCTATACCTTTTTTATTTAATAAACTTATTCCTTTATCCCTCTGCCTCTCTGCAATGCTCAATGGAAGATTTGATACAGCAGAGATGCCTTTAACCGCCGTTAGTCTTCCTCTTTCAACTATATTTAACCCATGAAAAGCCTTTGCAGGATTTATTACTGCCCTTATCCTCCCGCCGCCTATTGGATACCAGCCCCACCTTTCTATATCAAGCTCTATATTAAATCCCATTTTAGCAATTGCTGCGCCAAAGACATCCTTTAGATAATGAAAAGGAGGGCTCCATGGGACATGTGTGCCGCCAATAATGGTAACAGTGGAAGGCGCATCTGCATATAAAAGCGGCAAAAGCACTGTCTGAAGGACTAATGAGACAGAGCCAGCGCTGCCTTTTATCTCACCAACATCAAAGAGATAATCTCCTGACTTAATCTTTTGTGGTATAAAGATGAGATTCTGTGATTGAAGTTCAGCGCCCTGCACCTCTGCATCAGAGATTGCCTGCGCTGCCTTTACGCATGTTAGGTGCTGAGGCTGAAGGCCGGGCTTCTTTCTGCCCTTTCTGATATTATAAATCTCTATCGGCCTCTTTGTAACGCAGGAAAGCGAGAGGCTTGTCCTTAATATCTGCCCGCCGCCCTCGCCGTAGCTTCCGTCAATTTTGATTGTCATAATAGAATTGGATGTTTCACAAAGATTTAACTATCGCCTTTTTATATCTTTCAAAATCATCTAAATTTTTATGTAGGATTGATACTACTATGGCAGGGTCTATCTTTTCGTATTGATGCACAATTATATTCCTGAACTTTGCCATCTTTTCCATTGTCTTAAACAAATTCTTGCCTATAATTTTTTCTTCCATTAGAACCTTAAAGGTATCAGCATAACCAGTTGGCAGCCTCATACCTTTATCAGAAACAAGGTGATTTGCAACATCTATGCATAATTCAATCATAATCTGCAATGTCCTCTCCACAATCCTCTGCGTCTTCCAATTCCTCTTATATTCGGCAACCGAAACTTTAGAAAATCCCTTGATCTGGCTCAGGTATGTTTCCATCTCAGCAAGCTTTCTTCCTATCAGAAGTTTGTCAACCAATGCCGTATCTCCTCTTCAGAATATTGCATTCTTTTATTTTAAAATCAAAATATTTTCGCAATGTAAGTGATTCGTATTTGTGTCTTAAAAAAGGATTTTTATCAATCAAAACCTTTCTGCCTTGTAATATCCTTCCGGCAAGGCTAATGGGAGCAGTATTTAAAATCACAAGGTCAACCTCATCGGTATTGAGAAGACCGCTTATCTTGCCAAACAACTCAAGATAGTCTGATTTCCCTGTGTCCTTCAGATAAAGAGCAATATCAATATCGCTCAAAGGGCTGCGCCTCTTTTTTAAAAGCCCGCCGAATAGATAAGCAAAGATTATATTGGAATCCTTTTTGAAAAAGCCTGTAAGTGAGTCGATTTTTTGAAGGATATCGTCAGGAAGTTTTTTATACCGTATCATGTTTTAAAGATAACACAAAAAGGGCAAAAAAGAAAGCCTAAGAAAAAAGCACACCCCATTAGCTTGAGATGAAGCGCTTGCAGGTAAGAAGGTATCAGGGTGGAAAAAATTATTTTTATTTTAATTTCCGCTTAGGGACGTTTTCACTTAACAACTGGAGGCATTATTGGCGTTAGATATCCGTAATAGGAATATACCACTTCGGCTTCATGCGCCTAAAGTCTGTTCTGAGATTGCTATGCAGGCTCTTCTTTGAGTCCAGCACATAGAATTGCCCGCCTTCACGAACAAACACCACCCAATGCCAATATGGGCAGCCATTTTCAAGATGCCACTTTATTGACAATAGTGCGAGATCCGGGAGAGCTTCCCATGAACGAAACGGAATTTCATGAGAACCAGTTTTAATGCCAAAGTGGCTCAGCAGTTTCCGAACATGCGAGGTTTCCGACCACAAGCTCTTGTCCTGTGCGAAAATGCCGAGCGAATTAGCGATCGCCTTTGCTTTCTGGTACGAGAGACCGACGATAGCAGCAACGCTCGCGATAGCACAGCCTGTACGTTCTAATTGAACAACTGGTTTCATAATTATATCCAACAATACTATTAAGCAGCTTACGATGCTTCTTGCAGTTCTATAGGCACAAAGATTGACGCTGGGTAAAGATAGCCGTTGGGCTCTGATTTGTCCTCATCAATGACGCGGAGCATGTTGTGCGCCTCTGCCAAGATTATAGATATCAATTGGTTAGACTTCTGTTATTCAACTTTTGCTAACTTCAATGCCGGCTTTGGTTTAAAC